>JANOJM010000118.1:0-5285 GCA_031418735.1 Nitrospiraceae bacterium
GGAATCAATGGGCTGGTGGAATCGAGAGCAGCAAGCGCATCAAACCCTGCACGGGCTGCAGCATATTGCCCACGAGTGAATGCCTTCACTGCTTCCTGGAATGGTAACGCCCCTGCCCCCTCGACGGTTCGGTCATAGCGGGGCCCATCGTCAGGCAAGGCAAACGGTGGCGGGGTAGCCTCCGAACTCGCCTGAGGGGACATTGCGCGGGTGGGCGATGGGATCGCCTGAGGCTCTCGTGGATCAGCGGCAGATGCAATCTGAAGCGCAGAACCATGCGCAAGCACACAGACGATCAGCCAATTGGATAATGTGCTCATTCTCATAGACAAGTTGTAGGTTCAGCAAATTCTGTGCCTTTTGTATCGAGTGAAGAAATACGGGCCATTCGCTATTCAGCACATGATGCATCAGTGAAACCTGTCAAAGGTCCGACGCTTTGATCATGCGTCCGTCAATCAATTGACGGAGCTGCTACTAAGCAGATGTCAGAGTTCGGTATGAGTGGGTTTGGCAGGATGCGGTAAAACTCTAGGCTAGCCGCGCGAGATGCGCGAGACAGGCAGGGCACGGAGTGCTGAGCCACCGGGGAGTTCTGAGTTCTGAGTTGGCTGGGAAAGCTGAAAGATACATGCTGAGCCTTGAGCGAGAGCCAAAAACTCAAAACCAAGAACTCAGCACTCAGAGCTTCTTCACCTGCCCAGACGATTCAACATTTCCAATGCGCCCTGCTCATCGCGTAGCTCATGCTGCAGAAAACTGCTCCGAGACCCGCAGCCCCCCCTGGGCCTTCGACGCAAACCCTTTCCGTTTCATCTTCTCAATGAGTGTGGTGCGGTTCACCTGAAGCAGCTGAGCCGCCTTACTCGTAATCCCGTTGGCCTGACGAAGCGCATCCACGATCAACCGGTTCTCGAGCTGTTCAACCTCTCGCGACAAATTCACTCCCTGGTCGCTGAAGTTGATGAAGTGCGACGCCGTCTGCTCCGCGGTGACCGGAGAACGCCGGATGCGTTCGGGAAGATCGGAGGCTTCGATTGTTCCTGAGCGGCTCATCACCACAAAGCGCTCGACCATGTTTTCCAATTCACGAATGTTCCCCGGCCAGTGATATTCCATCAAACGGGCCATTGCGTCCGGAGAACAGTCTGTCATCGCAGCCGGCTTGCCGTGATTCAACTTCGCCAGAAAATGGTTCACCAATTGCGGGATATCGCTTCTGCGCTCCCTCAGAGGTGGAATGGTGACAGGGATCACATTCAGACGGTAATACAGATCTTCACGGAAACGTTTCTGACGGACGGCCTCCTCCAGGTCTTGATTGGTGGCGGCGACGACACGGACATCCACGTCGATCGTTTTCGTGCCCCCTACGCGTTCGAATGAACGCTCTTGGAGGACGCGAAGCAGTTTCACTTGCAGCCCGAGGCTCAACTCGCCGATTTCGTCGAGAAAGATCGTTCCACCGTGTGCCGATTCAAAACGCCCGATTCGCGTTTGGGTCGCGCCGGTAAACGCTCCCTTCTCATGTCCAAACAACTCAGACTCGAGCAGATTCTCAGGAATGGCGCCGCAGTTGACCGGGATGAGCGGACGATCTTTACGCGCGCTGTTGAAATGCAGCATCCGCGCGACCAACTCCTTGCCAGTCCCGCTCTCCCCCTGGATCAAGACCGTGCTGCCGTGGTCTGCAACCTTCGTCACAAACTCAAGGACTTTCCGGATCGGTTCGCTGCTGCCGACAAACTGCTCCATCTGATATCGGTCACGAACGGATTTCCGGGACGACAGCGTGCTCTGTCTGCGGCGATAGGCGTCCAGCGCCCTATTGAGGGTAATCGTAAAGACCTCGTTCTCAAACGGCTTGGTCAAGAAGTCGAACGCGCCGGCCTTCATGGCCTTGACCGCACAGTCGATTGAGCCGTAACCGGTCATCACGATCCCAATCACCTTGGGATCGATCTGGTGGATGCGTTCCAGGACGGCTAGGCCATCGATATCGGGCAGCTTGAGATCAGTCATCAGCACATGAACAGGAATCTCTTTGGCCACGCGAATGGCCTCCAGTCCGGTCCCAACAATTGTCGCCTCATGACCTGCTTGAGACAACAGCCTCCGGAGCAGGTTCTGCAGGCCTTCATCATCTTCGACCACAAGAATCGATACCGTACTCATGCTTGTATTCCCCATTAAAAGTGATGGCCCATGTAGAGGAAAGAAGACAACCTCACCACTTTTCCGCAAATACGGAAATAGTATGGGGAGGCCGTTTCCTCTCTTGCCGTCATAAAATTTATGCAGCGCATTACTACTTAAGCGTAGAAGAAATTTTCATATCGGAAAGTGCGTAATGGCCCTTACCAAGAATGAGTTTCGGACATATCAATGTTGCGCATATGGACCTATCTTCTATTGCCATTGCTGTCTATTCAGCTCTATTCGTAGGGTCTTTGACGACAGAATGAACTGTGGCAGGACCTATGCGGGCACGCCTTCAAGGGAAAACAGCTATTTTTCGTGGAATGTTGCGTTTAAGGGGAGAGGAACAAAGCGATCGCGAAGGGTTACTGAGATATCGTTGGGTTTTTATAGACCGACAGCGAAGGTTGCAGACTTGATCGCTTCTCCGAGGGGGAATCGCGGACAAAGAAAGCTGCAGCTTGCGCACGCCTAGTCACTTTCATCTTCTGAAAGATAAACCGGATATAGTTCTTCACGGTCTTATCGCTCAGTTCGAGCGATACACCGATCTCCTTATTTGTTTTCCCTTCGGCCACGAGCGCGAGGACACGCTGCTGTTGGCTGGAAAGGGTCGTCCGTTGAGGCTCTGAGGTTTTCTCCTTCTGCTGCTGCATACGGGTCAAAAGAGGCTGCGTAATGGCTGGATCGAGGATCGATTGACCCTGGGCTACGGCACAGATAGCCCGCGCTAACCCCTCGCCATTTATTTGCTTCAGCAGATAACCAGATGCCCCCCCGACAACCGCGGCAAGCACCGCCTCGTTGTCTTCATAGGAAGAGAGAAACAGCACCCGCGTGCCGGGACAGGAATCCCTAATGGCACGGCAGGCATCCACTCCGCTACCGCCGGGCAAGCGGACGTCCATCAATACGACATCCGGTTGAAGGCGGCAGGACTCAGCTACGGCATCCGTGACAGTAGCTGCTTCGCCGACCACAGTGATACCGTCCTGGCGGCTCAATACCGTCTTCAATCCCTCTCGAACAATTTCATGATCGTCTACGAGCAACACGCTGATTGATTTTATGCTAGACCGAACCAAGAGGCTCCTCCTTCGTGGAAGTATCTGATGCTCCATCGAGCTTGTGCGAGTTCTTTTGGATCTGGGTGGCTGAACAGGCAGTGGGAGGATATGCAGCAGCGCATGAAGAGGAGAGTAAAAGAGCCGCCATACACATCTAGTCCCAGGATTCGACTGCCTCGTATTGCTGAGAAATCTTAATACCACTTGATATACTTAGCAATGCGTCTATTCAGCCCTATTCGAGTCGGCTATAGAGACAGGATAGAATTACCGCCTTCCATAACGACTGACATCCAATAGATTACGTATATTCACCAGTCCTCGTACGCGCCCAGAAAAGACACACCACCCCACCCGTCTATTTTGTGTGATTTGTCTTGTGTGTTTGGCTGAACAAAACCAGCCAGATGAACCAAATAAACCAAATGAACCGACGTGACGCTTCACGCCTAGGTAAAGATTTCGAGACATTCTACCGACAAGAGCTTGGAAGCCAGGCGAGGGGCACGAGGCGAGAGGAACGGCATTCATCGGGTTGCCCTCTGGCCCCGCGCCTCTCGCCCAATCATTGGCGATTACAGCAGCAGCTTCATGAATAATCCTGGCAGCCGACAGTGAACACCAATCGGCACTGAGGCTGATCACACTATGGATACAGCCATACGTCACCCGCACGATGTTGGAATGACTGAACAGATCGAACAGGCCTTAGTCGAGCGGATCGACAAGCATCGGATCGAGCTTCCCGTCCTTCCGCAAGTCGCTGGCCGAGTCATGGCTCTGGCCAATGACTCATCGGCAGATGCGGCCAGGCTGTCTGCCCTCATTCACCAGGACCAGGCATTGGCGGCACATGTTCTGAGAATAGCCAACTCGCCCGCCTACATGCCGCGGACTCCGATTGCTTCACTCCAACATGCCGTCGCCATGCTTGGCATGAGTCAGCTGTCGGAAATCGCGGTCACGGTTTCTCTGAAGAGTGTGGCAGTCAAGATTCCCGGATACGAAGCGGACATCCAGCAACTCTGGCGGCATGCGCTGGCCAGCGGGGCCTACGCAAAAGAGATCGCGCGCATGCGCCGGTACAATGTGGAAGGCGCTTACCTGTGCGGACTCCTGCACGCGGTTGGGAAACCGGCTGTACTAAAAGCCGTCACGGCCATTGCCGCAGAAATGCATATCGCGCTCGAGCCCAGCGCAGTGCATGCCTTCCTCGTCGGCTATCATGCCCGTGTGGGCAGCTTGATCGCGGCTGAATGGGCCTTGCCCCCACAGGTGGCAGAGGCCATCGCCTATTTCGAGATCTACGAGCAGGCATCCTCACATAAGCAGGAAGTAATGATGACCTGCCTGGCAGACCGGCTGGCGACGTTCATACTCGTTCCCGATTCATTCGACGACAGCACGCTTCGTGAACATAGCGTCTTTGCCGACCTCAATCTCTACCCTAACGATATTGATTCATTGCTCAGCCTGAAAGAGAAAATCCTTAATCTTGTGGACACGATGGCGCAATGAGTACCGCGCTTCACTATGACATTATCGTGATCGGAAGCGGTCCCGCCGGCCAAAAGGCTGCCATTCAGGGCGCCAAAGCGGGCAAACACGTGGCAATGATCGAACGCGAACCGGGCGTCGGTGGCGGCTGTGTGTACCGGGGAACGATTCCAAGCAAAACGCTCCGCGAGAGTGCGGTGCAAGCTGATCGGATGAAACGGTCCTTGGCTACGCTGGACGTGCAATTCCCTCCGAACATCATGGTCTCCTCGCTGATGCATCGTTTGGATGAAGTCGTCGCATCGCATGGCGTCTATATGATGAATCAGCTGACCCGCAACGGCGTCACACTGTTCCACGGAAGAGTCCAGTTTCGCTCCGACAGCCTGCTCGAAATGCTCACGGTCGACGGCATGACACAAACGCTCACCGCCGACACCATCGTCATCGCCACAGGATCCAGGCCTCGTGCGCCGGTCGAAATACCGATCGACCATGAACATATCCTCGACAGCGACTCGA
>JANOJM010000119.1:0-3496 GCA_031418735.1 Nitrospiraceae bacterium
CCCACCAACGCCAGGATCATGGTGACCGCTAGAAGCGTATGATCCGCCGCTACCCGTTGCTTGCCCGACCGTTGGCTGGTCTGGGACCATGGGAGCGCCAGAGTCCCCGCTGATCGATGCGCCATTGCTCAGAACTGCCCCTCTCTCGCCTTGCATGTCACGCCGGTAAGGCATGAACCAATGCCTTGAATTGACGGCCACGGTCTTGATAGTCCGCAAACATGTCGAAGCTGGCACAAGCCGGGGATAACAACACGACGTCACCCGGCGATGCCCCCTGTGCAGCACAATCCACGGCCTCCCGCAAGGTGGTAGCCTCAGTCAGCGTGGCGACACCTTCCCAAGCCTGTCGCAACAGCGGCGCCGCTTCCCCGATCAGAATCACACGCGTGACCCGCCGGCTGACCGCCTGGGCGAGTCGCGAAAAATCGCCACCCTTATCCCGCCCGCCGGCAATGAGCCAAATCGGTTGATCGATACTTTCCAACGCCTTGAGTGTGGCATCGACATTCGTTCCCTTCGAATCGTTGACAAATCGAACCCCCCGACGCTCACGAACGATTTCAAGGGCATGTTCGAGTCCGGGAAATGTCGCGAGGACACGACGAATCACGTCGAGAGGGCAACCGCACAGCAGGGCATAGGTCGCAGCCGCCATGACGTTCTCTACGTTGTGGTTGCCGATGATGCGAATCTCACTTCGACGACAGATCTCTTGTCGTACCCCGGTCACCGTCGTCACGATCCGGTCATCTTCCAGATAGGTTCCCCCGGACAAATCGCCGCCGAGCGTCGACGTGGTGGTAAACCCCAGGCGTTTCGCATGAATGCGATGTCGCAGCCCAGCCACACGGCTATCGTCAAGGTTGAACAGGGCAAAATCAGACGCAGTTTGATTCTCGAAGATCCGTTGTTTAGCCGCGATGTACTCGTCCAGCGACTCATACCGGTCCTGGTGATCGACCGTCACGTTGAGCAGAGCAGCAATCCAGGGATGGAACCGGTCGATTGTTTCCAGCTGAAAACTAGAGACCTCGACGACGAGATAGTCATACGGGCTCGGCTTCCCTGCCTGGCTGGCACGAAGATCTTCCACCGCTGCCTCGCTCAAAGCGGTGCCCAAATTTCCTCCGACAAACGCCCGCTTCCCGCTCTCGGCGAGAAACTTGCCAATCAAGGTCACAGTCGTGCTCTTGCCGTTGGTGCCCGTGATGGCAAGGAGCGGACTTCTGAAAAACTGAGAGGCCAGCTCCAATTCGCTGATCACCTTTACGCCGCGCCGACGCACTGCTTCGAGCGGAGCCAGCCGATAGGGCACTCCGGGGCTGATCACCACCAGATCCGCCCCGTCGAGCGACGACTCGTACCGCGCCCCGACGGTCACACCGACGTGATCACGGTCGATACCGCCGAGGACTGCCGCCAGCTCAGTCGATTCCTTCCGATCGGCCACCGTGACACGTGCTCCCGCCGCCTGGAGCAACCGGCAAGCCGCTACACCGCTTCTGGCAAGCCCCATGACCGTGACACGCGCACCAGCCAATTCCATAGATACTTCTCCCACCATGCCGTCACCGAAGCTTTAATGTGCTCAGACTCAGCAATGCCAATAGGACGGCAATGATCCACAAACGCACCACAACCTTGGGCTCCTCCCACCCCTTCATCTCAAAGTGATGATGGATGGGCGCCATGAGAAAAATACGTTTCCCGCGGGCCTTGAACGAGATCACCTGAAAAATAACTGAGACCGCTTCAATCACAAACACTCCGCCGACCATCAGAAGCAGCAGCTCGTGCTTGCTGATCACCGCAACCGTACCCAACGCCGCTCCCAGCGGAAGCGAGCCCACATCCCCCATGAATACGGAAGCCGGATAGGTGTTGAACCACAGAAATCCCAGACTTGCCCCCAGAATGGAGGCAGTGAACACCGCAAGTTCACCCGCCCCTTCGATGTGCTGAATGAGCAGATAGTCCGACATCAGCCGATGCCCCGCGACATACGCCACGATCGTGTAGGCCAATGCCGCAATCATAACCGGTCCGATCGCGAGCCCATCGAGACCATCGGTCAAATTGACGGCATTCGAACTCCCGACAATCACGATTACGGCAAACGCGACATAAAACCAACCGAGGTCTGGAACGAAATTCTTGAAAAATGGGATACTGAGCTTGGTCGTATAGCCAGGCAGAAAGTAGAGGGCCAGTGCAATCGCCAAGGCCAGCGTTACTTGCGCCGTGAATTTCTGTCCCGCCGATAATCCCTTTGATTGCGCTTTCATAAACTTGAGATAGTCGTCGGCAAATCCAATCGCCCCAAACCCCAGCATGGCGGCGAGCACAAGCCAGACGTAGGGCTTTGCGATGTCGCTCCACAGGAGGGTCGAGAGGATGACGGCGAAAAGGATGAGGATCCCACCCATAGTGGGTGTGCCGCTCTTCGCTAGGTGACTTTTGGGGCCGTCACCGCGAATCTGCTGGCCCAACTTAATGTCTTGTAATTTCTTGATCGCCCAGGGGGCCAGCACAAAGGCGATCAAGAAAGCCGTCACGGCCGCATAGATGATCCGAAAACTCAAATATCGAAAGATGTTCAGGAATGAATAATCCGTATGAAACGGATACAGCCAGTTGTAGAGCATGCGTTCTTTACCTTAAATATGAGCCGGCCGATCGGACCAGCCCTTGAGTCGAATGGACGCCGACTCCTTACGATGCCTGCTTAATGACTGCCCTCATCCCCGTTAGAACTTGCACAACCTGTTCCATTTTCATCCCACGAGAGGCCTTCACCAACACCACGTCACCTTGCCGTACAATCCTCTTGAGGCGATCAGCCGCAGTAGACGCATCCATCACTTCATCTATCTGCGAACCTGCCATTCCACCCAGCCGGGCTCCCACCGCAATATCCCGCCCCAACGTCCCGCAGACGATCAGTCTCGACAGCCCTTGCAGAGCCAGAAACTCTCCAACATCCCGGTGCAGCTTGGCTGTTTCAGAGCCAAGCTCTAACATGTCTCCTAGCACGGCAATCCGTTCGCGCGCAGGGCTCCACTGGGCCAGCAATTGGAGCGCGGCTTTCATCGATGCAGGGTTGGCGTTGTAGCAATCATTGATGAAATGGACGCCGTGATGGGTCACCACCTGCGATCGCATCGCGGCGGGACGGAATCGGCCCAGCCCTTGGGCAATCATCGACCCGGACAAGTTCAACGAGACGCCCACGGCCGCCGCAGCCAGCGCGTTGATAACGTTGTGCGTGCCATGCACCTTGATCCGAACGATCGTGGGACGGCTCTTTCCAGGGAGGTGCAAGCGAAAGGTCGTGCCTTGGCGCGCATCGGACATGATCCCGCTCGCACGGACATCGGCCATCTCCGACAATCCAAACGACATGACGCGACACTGCGCGCGCGCGGCGAGGTAGTCGAAGTAGGTATCGTCGGCATTCAGAATCGCCATGCCATCAGCCGGAAGCATGTCCAAT
>JANOJM010000120.1:0-11519 GCA_031418735.1 Nitrospiraceae bacterium
TCGGCCTTCAGGCTCGTGAGACCTTCCGGAACCTTCTGGAAGGGAATCGCACGGGCATAATCCGACCGCAATCCAAAAATCACGACCGGCTTGACCTCGGTGTAATACAGATAGACAAACACCGCGGCCAGGATACAACCGAGCAGGACTTTGACAGAGGTCTTCATGCAGCGAGGAGAGCCTGAATGTGACGATCAACTGAAGCGGCCAGCGCCGTGAGGTTGTAGCCGCCTTCGAGTGACGAAAGAATGCGCCCGCAGGCATGACGCTTGGCAATACCGGCCACGATGCCAGTGAGGTCCGTATAGCCTTCTTCCGTCAATCCCATGCTCGCAAGGGGATCGTCTTTGTGCGCGTCGAAACCCGCTGAGATGATCACAAAGTCCGGTTTGAAATCATCGGCCGCCGGCACCAACGACTTCTGAAAGACGGAACGATACTCTTCATCGCCCTCACCCGCTTCCATCGGCACATTGATCGTGTACCCTTCGCCTGTTCCCCGTCCTCGTTCCGACTCTCGACCCGTTCCCGGATAGTGAGGAAATTGATGCGTGCTAAAGAAGAGCACAGAGGGATCGTCTTCAAAACTGTGCTGCGTGCCATTCCCATGGTGTACGTCCCAATCGACAATCAAGACACGCGTGAGGCCATACTTCTTCTGCACATAGCGCGCGGCAATCGCCACATTATTGAAAAGACAGAAACCCATCGCGTGCCCCGCTTCGGCATGATGCCCCGGCGGCCTCACCGCACAGAATACATGCTCCACTTGCTTGTTCATGATTGCATCGACAGCAGCCAATGCCCCACCGGCGGCCAGATAGGCAGCGGTCAATGAACCGGGAGACATCGAGGTATCGGGGTCGAGCGAAACCCGCCCGCTTGCCGGCGCGTTGGTCTTCAGCATCGAAAGATATGCAGGCGTGTGGATCGGCGTAATCCATTCGTCCTCTGCCTCTCGCGGCGCAATCATCGTCAGCCGAGCCGCCGTACCACTCTGCTCCAACTGCTGCATGATGGCACGCAGCCGATTTGGCGACTCTGGGTGCCCTGCCCCCATGTCATGATCGAGATAGCGTGGATCGTAAACGAGGCCGGTTTTGCCCATAGATGCTCCATCTCACTTACCCCGCAGGGCGCTCAAAATGGCTGTCCAGCGAGGCCGCAGCGAGCGAGATGCCGAGGCGTACTACTCACTACGTTGAGGCATTGAGCGATGCGAGAACAAAGCTGGCAGACTTTTTCAGCGCTCTGCCGAGGTCAGATTAGCATGCAGGAAACAGCATAGACAACGAGCGCTTGCCGCTGCTATCGTCTCTGGAATGGAGGGCAAGATGGCAAATCGTCGCATTGAACCGCTTAAAAAAGTGTTGGCAATTGACCCGAACGACGAGGTGGCTTGGTTTGGTCTCGGGAAAGCCTACATGGAAGATGAGAGCTTCGAAGAAGCAGCCAAGGCCCTGCAGCAATGCGTCACGGTGAAACCCACCTACTCAGCCGCCTACTATGCCTGGGCCCAATCACTGCAAAAACTTGGTCGAACCGACGAGTGCCGAACCGTCTGCGCCACAGGAATCGATGTGTCCACGAAAAATGGCGACGCGATGGTGACGAAGAATTTTGAACTACTCAAAAGTTCGCTGCCTGCCTAGGGATGAGACTTCATCGAGAGGGTCAGAAGTCCGAGGTTTTTGGAACTTCGAACCCTGAACATCGAACGTCGAATCGCGCCTGTCTCACGCTTCATCCTTCACAAACGACGTTCGTTAGACCGGCTCCGCCCCTTTGTCATCGTCGTAATCATCGGACGAGAGACCTAAAGCGTCCGGCTGGCGCTTGGCGATTTCTTCGTATACTTCATCGAGCCAGCGGCTCGCGCAGCCAAGAATTTCTCTGACCAACGGTTCCGGTTGGCCTGTCTGTTTGATGGTCCATTGGCAGACATATTCTACAAGCACATCCCGCTCAAATCGCTCAGACGATTGCGTGGCCAGCGACGTCATTTCGCTCAATCCTGTCTTGAGAATCTCAGCCACCGTGTCACGCCCATAGGAAGTGCTGGCTGTGACATATTGGACGGCCCGGTTCAGTTCTTGGTCAGTCATGGGGTCTCCTGTCACTCTCGCGCATCATACCGAGAATGCCACCACAGATGGAAGATTCTCGTTGATCTCAAGCCGCGAAAAACTCTGCGGCCTCGTCGGCAGGAATGGTATGATCGTGTCCGGGCAGACCAGCCCACATAATGTATGAGGGCGAAACGAAGGAGATACGATCTATGCCGGTGAAGAGCAGCCGAAAACTTTCTACCTCACGCAAGACCTCTTCTCCAAGACAGCAGAAGCTCGCCTATTCAGAGCGCTGGGATCTTTCACATTTGGCAGAGGATCCGGTCAAGCGCTTCGAGACCCTATTGGGAGAGATCGAGTCGAAGGTGGTCCAATTTGAATCTGCGCGAGCCCAGCTCAGCCCGGCCATGGCAACATCCGTCTTCCACCCGCTGCTGGCACTGAGTGAAAACATCGCGGCAGCATCGTCCCGAATCGGCGCCTATGCCTATCTCTGGTTCTCCGAAAACACGAAAGACCTCGCCGCTCGTTCGTTTAAGACCAAAGTCGAGGAACGGCTCACGGCGCTCCAGAACCGACTGGTGTTTTTCGATCTCTGGTGGCAAAGCGTCGATGAAGACAATGCCCGACGGCTCATGACCGGTACCGGCACACTCCGGTATCACCTCGAAACCATTCGCCGGTTTCAACCCCACACATTGTCTGAACCGGAAGAGAAGATCGTCAACATCAAGAACATCACGGGTCGTAGCGCAATCCATTCTTTGTACGACGTCGTGACGAACGCCTTCACATTCACGCTCACCATCAACGGCAAACGGAAGACGATGACGCGCGAGGAACTGACGTCCTATCTCCGCCATGCACAAGGACGGCTGCGTGAAGCCGCCTATCGAGAGCTGTACCGTGTCTACGCCGATCAGCACGATCTGCTAGGCGAAATTTACAAGACATTGGTCAACGACTGGAAAGCGGAGAATCTCCAACTGCGCCGGTTCGCCTCTCCGATTGCGACCCGCAACCTCAGCAACGATATCCCAGATGCAGCCGTGGCCTCCCTCTTAAAAGTCTGTCAGAAAAATGCGGGCTTTTTTCAGCACTACTTCCGCATCAAGGCTCGCCTGTGCAAGATCAAGCCGATGAGCCGCTATCACATCTATGCGCCGCATCGCACGGCGCAGAAATCCTATCGCTATCAAGATGCCGTCCGCATGGTGTTGGAGGCCTATCGAGGGTTCTCTCCACAGTTAGCCGACTTGGCGGAACGGGTCATTCATGAACGCCATGTCGACGCGCGGACGAGGCCCGGGAAAATCGGGGGCGCCTATTGTTACAGCGTCGTCCCTGACATGACCCCTTATGTGCTACTGAACTTCACCGGCGAGGCCCGCGATATCGCGACGATGGCCCATGAACTCGGCCATGCTGCCCATGGCATGCTGGCAGCGAAACACTCCATATTTACCTTCCACTCCACCCTCCCGCTGGCGGAAACAGCGTCGGTATTCGGGGAACGCATCCTGTCCGATGCCCTCATGAGACAGGAACGGGATAAGAAGGTGAGGCAGGGACTTCTGCTCAACCAACTGGACGACATCTACGCCACGGTCCTTCGGCAAGCCTATTTCGTCCAATTCGAGAATCAGGCCCATGAGATGATCGCCCAGGGCGCAACCGTAACGGATCTGGCCAAAACTTATCTGGCCGAGGTACGGCAACAGTTTGGGAAAGGGATCAAGGTCCCCGATGAGTTTCAATGGGAATGGCTGACCATCCCACATATCTTTGCCAGCCCTTTCTATTGCTACGCCTACAGTTTCGGCAACCTATTGGTCCTAGCCCTCTACCGGATGTACCAAAAAGAAGGGACCTCGTTCGTGCCCAAATATCTCGATCTGTTGAGTACCGGCGGTTCGGAGACGCCGCAGGCGATGCTCTCTAAGGTCGGCGTCGATATGGCGTCTGAAGATTTTTGGCAGTCGGGATTCGACACGATCCGTGAGATGGTGGAGCAGTTGGAAGGGACGCTGTAAAACTGCCATGATTTCTGTGACATAGACACCCCTGCCACCCTCATTCACCTTTCCAATCTACCCCCTCTTGACACATAAGAAGTGCTGGAGTATCCTTATCTTAGTTGATAACAGTTATCATAATCGTTGCTATTGCGAGAAAACATTCTTCAGCATACAGGCGCCGCCCATCATGTACCTCTGCCTCTGTAAGGGAATTACCGAATCGGATGTCCTCGAAGCGGGACAGGCCGGTATCGTTATGCCTTGCCAAATCAAAGCAAAGTTCGGATTGAAAGACGCAGAGTGCTGCGGTCGCTGCTCAAAGAATATTCAAGAGTTTGCCCAAATCGCGATGAGTGTCCACCAAACGCCATCCCCCAACAGCGTACGAAGCTAACCTGAACCAACGCCTTCGCACTCACCCGTCTGCTGCAACACAGATCCACTTGCCATCGCCGACAATAATATTGTCTCCACGCGGGGAATCGCGAGAGAGGAGTCTTACCTTTCCGGCATGCTGTTGGAACAGAACAATGTGTCACCTATTCCTTCCCCTCTCAACGGGCACGTCCTCACCGTATGCTCGGCGCGAGCAGATACTCAAAGTCTGATTTCGTCAGGACGCCCTGCCCGGAACCGCGCACCGCACCGGCCATGACCGCATCGTATAGTTCGAGTTTCCGCTGTTTGAGCGCCATCATCTTTTCCTCGATGCTGTGGCGCATGAGGATCCGCACGATCGAGACGGTTCGCTGTTGCCCGATACGATGCGCGCGGTCTGACGCCTGGTTCTCTACCGCCGGATTCCACCAGGGGTCCAGATGGAATACGTATGTCGCTTTGGTGAGATTCAGCCCCTGCCCCCCCGCCTTGAGACTCAACAGAAACACGCTCGGCTGTTCGCCGGTCTGAAACGCCTCCACGCGGCCCTTGCGCGCAACTGCCGCGGTAGAGCCGTCCAGCCGATGGTATGGCAGCGAGTGTCGAACACAGGATTCCTGCACGAGGTCTAGAAAGCTGGTGAACTGCGAGAAGACCAGAGCGCTGTGCCCCTCGTCCAGCAAAACTTGCAGCCGCTCCATCAGAAAACTGATCTTGGGCGAGGGCTCGTCGGCCCGATTCGTTAGGAGGCGAGGAGAAAGACAGACCTGGCGGAGCTTGAGAATCGCCGTCAACGCGATGAACTGCGCCTGGCCGGATGTCTTGGTACGGTAGGCCTCGTCGATCGTGGAACGAACCTGAGCGACCGTCTGCTGGTAGAGCGCCTTTTGCCGCTCGGTCAAATCGAGGAACACCTCGCTCTCTATTTTTGGAGGCAAGTCGTGGAGGATCTCGGCCTTGGTCCGCCGCAAGATGAAGGGCCTGGTCCGGCGAAGTAACCGCTCCAGCGCACGGCCCTCGACCCGCTTCAATTGGGGCTTGAATCGGTCGTACTCACCGAGCAGTCCCGGCATACAGAGATCGATTATGGAGAAGTATTCGCCGAGATGGTTTTCGAGCGGGGTGCCCGTCAGCGCGACTTTGAAACGTCCGGTGAGACGGCGGGCTGCGCCGGTCGTGTTCGCCTGAATGTTTTTCACCGCTTGCGCCTCGTCGAACACAATGACATGGAACGCCATGCGTTCTAATCGGTCGATATCCCGGCGAACCAACCCATACGTCGTGATGACGACCTCACCATCCTTAGCATCGAGTGTCCGTTCGCTGCCGCTGTAGACATGAACCTTCAAACCTGGCGCAAAGCGCGCAAGTTCCTGCTCCCAGTTGAAAAGGAGACTCGTCGGCACGACGATCAGATGGGGGCCCTTCACACCCACCGACGTCTTGATACGCCCTTCCCGGATCGCGGTCAGTAGACAGATGGCCTGAATAGTCTTGCCCAGTCCCATGTCGTCCGCCAAACAAGCGCCGAAACGGTTCTCATAGAGAAACGCGAGCCAGACATAGCCGTCACCTTGATAGGGGCGAAGTGTTGCGTGCAATCCCTTCGGCACAGGCCGTGCGGCGATCCGCGTGAATCCCAGTAGGCGCGCCAGCACGGCCTCGTCTTCGGCAGGCAACGAGACCACAATGCCCTGCTCGCGCAACGCCAGCCAGTCGAGAATCTGCAAGCGCGGCACACGCACGATCTTCGTGACACCCTGACCCACCTGCGCCTCTCCGGTAAGGGCAAGGATCGCGCGCAGTCGTTCCATGGTTTGGCGATCCAACACCCGCAACCCGCCTTCGGCATCGATCAGTCCTCCCTGCCGGAGAGCGGCCTGCCATTCCGATTCGTCCAGCACCACGCCGTCGCACCGGATCTCCGGGCGGATTTCAAACCAGTCGATCCCGGCCCCTTCCTGCTCGACATGCTCCACGTGGGCAGAACAATCCCACCGCGAGGGCTTGATAGGCTTATCCTCGTACAGCAGTAAGATCCCGGCGGCCGTGAGCCGGTCCAAGAGAACCGGCAATCCTTGAAATAACCGCGGCCCGTCGATCACCATCTCGTCGGAGCGCCGCATGCCGTGAAAGATTTCCTGGCCGAACACATCGAAGGGAATTCTGTACAGCCACACCTCGCGGACCTTGTCCACGGGTTGCAATTCCCATCTCCCTGCGCAAATCTGTAGCCGCACATCCGTCCGGGCATAGTCCGACAGGTGCTGCTTGAGCCACTGAGCGGCCTCGTCGCTGACGGCGCGTGGCCACTCCTCCAGACTGAGAGCCATTTTGATGCGTTGGTCTCGCTCCTTGGCCTCGAGTACAGAAAGAAGGCTGAAAAACGTGTCGTACAGCACGGCCTTTCGTTTATGTGCACGCAATGCGCCGGAAACGGCACGGCCTTGCTCTAACGCCGAGATACACCCAAAGGTTGACACACTCGGAGCAAACCGGACATCACCGCGGCGGCATTGCGCCTGCAACGTCCATGAGGCGGACAGATGGTCTTTGGCGCCTGACGGAGGCTTCAGGATCAGCGCACACGAAAGCGCGTCACCCACCGAAGGAGTCGCAGGGCGATGCGCCAAAACTTCCTGTCCTTCCACCTTCAGCATGAGATCGCGCACGATCCGGTTGGCCTGCTTTTGCATCAATTCGATTTGTGCGGACCGGAACTCCTCTAGTGAAATCGTAAACTCCATATCCTGGCTAGCGCCTTGCCCTTGCCCATACCCGGACTCGCCCGATAACGGCACCGCGCGGAATCCTTCGTCGAAATCGTCATGGGGATCGAAGAACGGCTCGCCCCCCTTGAAGCGTTGCCGCAGTGAACGGAATAAATCCCACCCCAGTTCGTCCTTCAAATAGAGAAGCCGCCCACCACTCGGGTCGACCACAAACGTCTTGAAGCGAACAATCCGTTCGAGGGGTATCCCGTCGGCGAGGCAGACCGCGCGGAGACTGATCTGCCCGCCGATGAAGTCGATCTCCGTCTTACTCTGGCACTTGACCGACTGGTTCCAATGAAGCGGGATCGATTCCTGGCTAGACACCAGCATGATCGGGTAGGGCCTGTCGTGAACCCTGAGATAGTGGAGCAGAGGATCCTCCCCGAACCCAGACATGGACCAGGACGCAGTGAGAAGAGGAAGCAGTTCAGGTGGAACCGCAGAGCCCCATCCCCCAGACAACGGCATGCCATTCCTATGGATCAGGAGCTGCGGATGCAGGTGACGAGCATCAATGACAATCTCATAGGCCGATCCCTTACGGGCCACCCCTTTGCGGGCCGCTTCGATGTGAGACGATCTTGGCTCACTGGCTGGTTCCTGGATGCTGCAGAGCAACTCGGCTCGAAGCCCAGGCAACTCGATTTCTTGCCTGCCAGGCAATCTGAACAGCTCCGGTGAAAGCAGGTGCTTGGTCGTGAAGTAGGCGCACAGAACATGTTTGCACAGCCAAGCGGGATCCCAGTCCGGACAATCGCAGGAAGCCGTGAGAAATCCGTCGTCGATGAAAAACACGATCTCGTAGAGCCTGGTCCCTTGCACCTGCGCCGTCAGCGTCGCACAGTCCTGGCTCCAGACATAGTGCTGAAGCCGCTGCTCTTGGTAATAGTCGTATCCCCGAACGACGGATGCCTTCGGAGCCATCGTATAGACAGCATTGGCTGATATGGCGCGAAACGCGGCGAGGAGCGCGAACGATTCTGGGGCAGGGCTCGGAGCGACAATCCCCTTCCCGGACATGGGACTATCCCCATGCCCGCGACGGGATGAGATCTTTTTCCGCATACCGCATCACTATAAGCGGAAGAGGGGAACCTCATCAAGGCACGGTAACGGATGAACGACCCTTTCGAGTAGATGTGCCAATCCCATCTCGGCGAGGCGGCTGAGATACACTGTAGAGACCAAACGGAAGGCGTTACTTGGCAGAACCGGTCTTGAATCTCGCTGCGACTTCGGCCACACGCCGGCCCAAGGCCTTGGCGTCAGCCAACTCCTTATTGTCGATGCCCGGACTGTCACCTTCTGTGGTAGCAGATGCGCCGAAGGCCCCGCCCCCACTGACGACAATCATCTGATTCCCCAACATCGCGGCAAGGATCGTCAGCAGCGTCACTTCCTTCCCGCTGGACACCTGACCACCAGTGGCAAAGGCCGCGCCGATCTTGTTCTTCATCTTGAATTCAGGGAATACACCGAACTTAAACTGCCAGTTGTCGAAGAAAGTTTTCACCTCCCCCGACATATTCGACCAATAAACCGGCGAGCCGACCACGACTGCATCGGCGGAGAACAAATCGTCCGCCGTTACTTTACCAACCCGTTTCAACAGTACCTCAGCGCCGGACACGCTCTTCACGCCATCGGCCACTGCTTCAGCCATGCGTTCCGTATTGCCGGAGAGCGAATGGTAGGTCACCAGCACCTTCACCAGCGGGGCCGGCTCGTCAGCAAATGCCTTGCTGAAACTGACGCCTAGTACCGGAAGAATGGCACACAGAAAAAATGAACCAATGAGGCGGAGTCGTAACCTAGAGGTGTGAGAGAAAAACATCGGCTCACAGAGGGAGGGAACTGGCGTACAGTATTAGCGCCGGTTCAACGACGGACGATTTCTTCTTCCATCCGTTCTTCAACGGAAACTTCCGTCAACGTTCCATGATAGTCGCACTTGTGACAGCGAACCCGCCATTCTTCAATCCACTTTTCCTGCACGTATGACTGCCGGCACTTCGGGCATACAAACACGCCTTTGACATAATGCACCTTCCGCGTCTCTTTCATGCGTTCCTCTCTTGCGTATGTTCGCCGAGGATGGCATAGGCAACCGCGCGATTGCAAGATACTCTCAGCCAGAATCACCGACGATCCCATGCCGCTGCACGCGGCGGTCGCAGATCAGCTTCAACCTATTGATGCTGATCTACCCATTTCTTGGCTTTCCCAAGAGCAATCTCATTCGCCTTTTTCTCGGTGTCCCTGATCTCATGCGATTCACCCTGCAGGGTTTTCATTGGCGCTCGTCCTCCCTCTGAGAGCCATGCTAGCGCCTTTGGTGACCATCGGTCATCTTCGAGATGCTGGGAACAAGCCTTAATCTTATGATTTTTATACGTCACCCATTCAGCCAATTTCAGCCCTCCTCGTTATCTCATAGTTTTATTATCTCAAGGATAACAGATACGAGTGATTCACTTCCTGACACCTTAAACAGACCCACTACCCACGCGGCACCCGACTTGACTCATATCCAACAGGCCGATAGGATGCCGCCGTGCAACGATGCCGATCACTTGTCCTTTTCCTCATCCTCCTCTTCTCGCTCCCCGGCTATACCCTGGCGGGAAACGATCCGGCTCCGTCCGGGCTGATTGCGATTACCCTTCCGGGAGGCGCCATCATTCAGGCAGAATTGGCCAACACGCCCCAGAAACGAGCAGAGGGATTGATGTACCGCGAGCATTTAGCCGATGACCGCGGCATGCTCTTTACGTTCTCGCAAGCAGAGACCTGGGTGTTCTGGATGAAGAACACAAAAATTCCGCTCGATCTCATCTGGATCAATGAAAAGAAACAGATTATCCATATGGAGCCGCGCGTTCCGATCTGCACGAGAACTGACGACAGCTGCCCCCAATACCGGCCCAACGAGGGTGCACTCTATGTCTTGGAACTCGCAGCTGGCAGAGCTGAGGAATTGAAGTTACAACGAGGATCAAAACTTCAATTCCGCCTTCCGTAGCAGGCTCTCCTCACGCAGGATGCTCAAAAAGTTCGTCCAGCAATGCCGCAGCCGATGGAAGCACCGGAGGCGTAGCATTCCTCACCCGCCCATCCCGAGCTGCAAGACAGCTCGTTTCCCAAGTGGGCTACGCTGAGGATGCTTTCGAGGTGAGAACGCAGCTCGGAGAAAGCGCGTCCCGGCGCGCAGGGGTTGGGCGGGTGAGAAGGCCGACTTTTTCAGCATCCTGCTACGACCGTTCCTGCCAGGCCCTCAGCCGCCTCGCCGTAATCACTCCATCCACACGCTCGACGGCTTTGATCACCTGCTCGAGATGGCGGGTATCCGACACTTCCACGACAAAATCCAGCACAGCCTTCTGATCCTCCCTTGTCGCGATCTCAGCACGGCTGATATTGGCATGGCATTCCGCAATCGCAGAAGACACCTTCGCCAATACCCCGGTCTTATCGACGGCGACAATGGACATTTTGACCGAGTGCGTACTGGGTGTGGTAGCATCCCACTCCACCTCCACCAGCCGTTCCCTGTCATAGTCCAGTGCCTCAAGATTCGGACAATCGACGGCATGGATCGTCAGCCCGCGGCCACGAGTAATATACCCGAGGATGCGGTCGCCTGGCACAGGGTGACAACAGCGTGACAGCTGCATCAGTAGATCTCGAGATCCTTTGACCTGTACGCCTGTGCCGTCGCTCTTCCCACCTACGGCTTTACGCGCGGCGGGCGCTTCCTGAGCCGGTGCCGGCGCGCCGGATGACTGAGCGGTGAGTTTGCCGATGACCTGCGACGTCGCCACGCGTCCGAACCCGACTGCCGCGGCCAATTCATCGGTACTGTCGAAGCCCGACTGACGAGCAGCCTCTAACAGTTCGGGCGACTTGAACATCTTGGCCGGCGCCATCCCCTGACGGCGGAACTCAGACTCCAGTAAACGACGGCCGATCTCGATACTGCGCTTCTGCTCTTCGAGCTTGATCCAGTGTTTGATCTTGGTCTTCGCACGCGAGGTGCGGACGAACTTCAACCAGTCCTTGTGCGGCGATTGTGTGGGAGACGTCAGAATTTCGACCGTATCGCCACTGGCCAGTTGATGCTTGAGCGGCACAATCTTCCCATCCACCTTGGCCCCGACGCAGTGGTCTCCGACCTGGGTATGAATCGCGAATGCAAAATCGACGGGAGTCGATCCACTCGGCAACTCTTTCACGATCCCTTTGGGCGTGAACACATAGACCACATCGTGAAAGAGGTCGAG
>JANOJM010000121.1:0-1808 GCA_031418735.1 Nitrospiraceae bacterium
CGACAAACGGTTTAGGAAACCGCTGCTCTATCCAACTGAGCTACGGGGGCGTGGCTTGAATGTAGCCTACTCAAGGGTGGATTGGAAGCGGAGATTGGACGGAAAGATACATGGTGACCCGCCCGCTCTGCTTGACGTCAATGAAGTACAGCCTGATCGTCGAATTCGTTCCTGGTTTACTCGCGAAAAACTTGTCGGTCTTGGTATACAACTCTGTGTCGGAGTCCTGATCGAGATTCGTTCCGGTCCAACCATTCGGCAAGCTGTTGCGCAGTCGTTTAACGATTTCCTCTGCCGTTTTTTCGGCTTCTGCCCTGTCTGAAAACTTATAGATGCAACTCCACCCCGCCCCATCAGAACCGTCTTTGTCCCTCACCAGACATTGCTTGGCACCGGCGAAGGAAACTTTAGACCGCCAGGTTGTCCCAGTGTTATCGACAGCTTTATGCCCTGTGCGTAACGGTTCGAAGTCTCCGGAGGATGCCATAAGAACGGCGTGAATCACTTTGCGGTCGTCTTTCTCATCCGGGCCAACTGCAACCTGAGGGCTCTCAGGTGGACAACCCTTCCCGGTGCAAGTAATCCGATACATCGTCTGCTTCCACTTTATTCTTGAGCGAAACCTTTCATAACTAACTTCATATTGGCCGGTGTGTTCTCCTGACATATCCATGTTTGGTTGATAGGGATTCGCGATCCAGAGGAAGCGGTCGTCTTCGAAATGGAAAGGATCGTTCACGGTCAGCATCAGGGCGCCGGAGCTATCGTCATAGCCAACGATGAGGGCCATATGTTGAGAGCTTCCATTGATCTTGAACCCGGACGGGGACACTCCGGCAATAATAGGGCGGCCTTCATTAAGTTCTTTTTTCACTTCTGCCTCGGAAAGGCTTCCGGCCTTGGATTGAACTGTCAATGCGATATCTCCTGCCTTACTGCTCCTTGCGGCCTTTACAGGGTACTGTTCAAGCATCCGAGCCATGGAGGCTTCATCTCCTGACGGAAGATCACATTCCACACAGTTCGGTGTCCCCGAGCAAAGCGTTTGCTCCTGTACGATCCCACACTGATAGTCTGTCTGATGAACAGCTGGCACGTAGTAGTATTTGAAAACCATTTCTCCAACGGCTGCCCAACACCAGCTGGGGCGCTCCTGAAACACCGGAGGAATATGTAATGTCACCTCGGCCGCCATGGTCAGGGCAGCTGGCGCCGATAGAGCAAGGAATAGTCCAACCCCGAATGCCGCCATTCTCAGTTTCACTGATTTCCTCTCATTCATTTTTGATATCTCTTACTCAAGCTCCCGACTCCCACGTTAACATATCGAGTTTTTATCGGCATGTACGCCTCGCAAGTAAGCCCATTCTAAGAGGGTGCTTTATTCGACGCAAGGGACGAACTGGGAAAGGCAGATACGGCTCATGACTCATGCGAGCTAGCAGGCTGCGGAAAAACTCGGTTTACACGCAATCAACTATTGGAGTCTTCCATATTGGCACCGTTGGCAACATCGCCGCAGGGTGCTCAAAAAGGCCGTCCAGCAAGGCCCATCCAATTCTTTCTATCTCTTTTAGGGGAGTGGTCAAGGCTGCCCTTTACTGCGCGCATCGAACGAGCACATTCTTATCGTGCGCGTTCTGCGAGCAAGAAGGGCACCTGGCCGCCCCCCCCTGCTGGCGGACTTTTTCAGCATCCTGCTAGCGAGAGGCAGGTTCTGATGAGGCAGCCAGCAAGTCTTTCTTTGCGGGGATCTGCGTGAGCAGGTCAGCACGAATGTGGAAGACGCCTGGGATCCGTTGACCCAT
>JANOJM010000122.1:0-4383 GCA_031418735.1 Nitrospiraceae bacterium
GACGCGGACACGACTGATTTGCAACCCGTCAGGCCGTTCCGATCGCGACGTGACGGCGCCGACCGGATCGGGAAGATCCGCAATCATTCGAAGACGGTCGGCCATCTCCTTGATATCGTCCGGCGTCATGCGAAGGCGGGCCACCGCAGCCTTCATCCGGTCTTTCATGACATCGGCCTCGAAGGACTTTCCAACCGCATCCACATCCTTCTCGTTCGCCGCCAGAATTTTCTCTTCATCTGCCGCCAATCGATCCGCCATCGCCCGCAAGGCTTTCTCTTTGACAGGGCCTGACAGTAGCGCAAGGCTGCGAGCGATAGCACGGCATTCTTTCAATAGTTTATCAATGTAGAGCTTAACTGGAACTTCAGGCATTTCGAACCTCGTAAAACGTGAGCCGTCACACGTGAAACATGATTCCACACAATCGATACGGAGCAAGACGCAGGGGACTATAGCATGCGATTTTCCTGAGGGTAAACAGCCTTACACTGAGCCGTCTGATATCCCCCGAAGTCTTAGCGCCTTTTCTTTTTGAGCTAAACGCCACCCCACCCATCCCCAGAGCAACGAGAGCGGGACCAGAATCCATGCCATCGGCCCTGCCGTCACACCCAATACTTTCACCCAGCTGACAATCCAACCGGTCGTCGCATCGCCCCCACGCGAAACTGCGGTGTCGATGAAATTCTTGGCCTTATACTTCTCTTCCCGACTCACCACCGTGAAAAGAACCTCACGCGCCGGTTTAGCGAGTGCATATTCGCCGACTCGCCGCACTATGGTAAAGAGCACGAAGACGACCAGGGTCGGCATGATGCCGATGACGCCAAACCCGATGGCACTCGCAATGGGCAGCACAACGAGCGCCGATGCCAACCCGAACCGGCTGATCACCCGGCTGGTCATCGTCACCTGCATCAGAAACGTCAGCACGTTAACAACGAGATCGATGAGGGAGAACAGACGAGTGCGCCCTTCCGGAGAGGGAATTTGCTCGCTTACCAGCCTCATTTGTTCCAAATACAAGAATGTCGCAGTCGTTGTGAGCAAGAACAGATAGAGGCAGATCCCAAGGAGATAGGGCGACGAAAGCGCCAGCCTGATCCCCGCCCAGATACTGCCACCGATTGGTTCACCCTGCCCACCGCCCTGTCGAGCCGGTTGCGTCAGGGCCCATCGATCCAGCCGATACAGACAGAATCCGCAAGCGACAAGAAATCCTACCGAGATGAGCAGCAGCACAGGGATCGGAACGAGGTAGGTCAATCCGGTGGTGAGAAGCGGACCGGCCATCGCTCCGATACTGCCACCGGCAGCGATTACACCGAAGAGGCGAGCGCCCTGCGCCGGTGTGAAAAGATCGGCCATGACACTCCAAAACACCGACACGACAAACAGATTGAACACCGACAACCAGACAAAGAACGCGCGGGCAGTCCACTGCGGAGACAGGTGGCCCATCATCGCCATGAAGAACAGGAGCAAGTTGAGGCCAAAAAACGTGTACACGATCAGCAGCAATCGATAACGCGGCACTCGAGCGGAGAGCCACCCGAAGAGCGGCGTCACGAGCAGGAGCGTCACGAACGTGGCAGTCATCATCCAGGGCAGGTGCTGCACCCCACCCTCGATGGCCATCTCATCGCGAACGGGACGCAAAAGGTAGTAGCCGCAGAGGAGACAGAAAAAATAGAGGAATGCCCAGCCCACCGGAACGGCTTCATCCGGTTCTGCATCGGTCACCGACGGGAGCACATTACGAAGCCACGTCATACGCACGGCATCCTGCCGTGCCCGGCTCTCCCACGCAAGGAGAAAATTTGCTAGAATGCGCCGGCTCACGATCTTGTGACAACCTCAAGGACGCTCGATGATCGACCTGCGCAGCGACACAGTCACGAAACCTTCTGACGCCATGCGGAAGGCGATGGCACGCGCGGAAGTGGGAGACGATGTCTACGGAGAAGATCCCACCGTGAACCGCCTGCAAGACATGGTGGCAGCGATGTTTGGAAAAAAGGCCGCGCTTTTCGTGCCATCCGGCACGATGGGTAACCAACTCGCCATTCGCCTCCATACGCAACCGGGCCAGGAAGTGATCGTCGAAAGCACGGCGCATATCGTCCGCTATGAACAAGGCGCCGCCGGGGCGCTGGCCGGTGTCCAACTCCATTGGATCGCGGGGAATCGAGGCCTCATATCACCTGAACAGGTTGAGGCGGCCATCCGTCCCAAAGAACCGCATACGGTTCAAACGGGGCTGATCTGCCTGGAGAACACCCATAATAGCGGCGGCGGAACGATTTATCCGCTGGCGACGATTGAACGGATACGCTCGGTGGCTGCCACCCATGGCATCCCCATGCATTTGGATGGAGCAAGGCTGTTCAATGCCATCGTTGCCACCACTCTGCCACCGGCCTCCTATGCGCAACACTTTGACACCTTGTCAGTATGTCTCTCGAAAGGACTGGGGGCGCCGGCCGGATCCCTCCTCATGATGAACGATCTGACCCTCCTCGATAGGGCGAAGCGGGTGCGCCGTATGTATGGCGGTGCGATGCGGCAGTCCGGCATCCTCGCCGCCGCCGGCATTTATGCGCTTGAACACCATATCGACCGATTGAAAGATGACCATGACCACGCCAAACGCCTGGCGCGCCGACTGCAACAGATCCCGACGGTCAGGATCAATGCTCAAGACGTCGATACCAACATCGTCATCTTCGATGTGATCGGCCATCGCCACAATCCACCGACGATCGTCGCCGCCTTGAAGCAGGAGGGGCTCTTGATCAATGCCATCGGTGGCGTCAGCTTTCGTGCCGTTACCCACATGGATATCTCCAGCGCCATGACCGATGAAGCCTACGAGATCTTTGCGCGCGTATTGGCAGATTAACCCGCATGATTTCTGACGGTTCGTCGCGCAATCGTATAGAAACCGGGCGAGGGGCAAGTAGCACGAGGCGAGTGGAAAGACATTCCTTCTGGCCTCCTCTAGCCTCTGGCCCCGTGCCTCTCGCCCAAACATTGGCCTTGCAGTAGAAACGCTCATGAATGATGAGGCTCAGGCATCTCCTCATTGACACCTCTCCCACTGAAATCTAGAATGCCTTGAGAGGGAGCGCCAATGCCGTTAGAAGTTGTGTCGTTCAAACAGATCAGCCGAATCCTTGAGATCACCGACTCGCTCGGGCTGAACCGTGAATGGGTCGAAATCCCGTTGTCTCCGGAAAACCCTGGTGTCGTCCGGCGATTGCCCAATGGTAAGTTGGAAATCATTGTCGATGCGGAGCAACCGTTCGAGGATTGGCTGGGATCGCTCCCGAAACATATTCAGCTCGTACAGGGAGCCTAAAGATGGATAGCCCCACCACACACCCTATTCCCACGTCAGAAGAATTGAAGGCAGAACTCCTGGCGATGCCGGAGCCGCCGGAACAACCGGACCCGATCGAGGAACCGGGCTTCGAAGAGCTTGTTACCACGGCCTTGCGCCATGTCCGTGGCCGCCGTGGGGGCGATCTCGTCAGCGTGATCCTCGTGGGGTCCAGTGTTCGGCGCGCCATCACCACTCACAGCGACATTGATCTCATTGCGCTCGTGAAAGGACAGGCCGACGGCCACGAGATCGTCCGTGTCGCCGATCGCCTAGCCGACATCCGCTATCGTGGACATCAAGAACTGGAGGAAGACCTCCCCCACTCGCCGCGCCTTCCATCCCTCTTACGGAAAGCCCGCATCCTCTTCGATCACGAGAACATCGGTGCCAAGATCATCGAACGCGCCCACCAACGGTTCCGGCAGGGGCCGCCCCCTGTCAGTATCAATGAGCAGATTCGAATGAAGGCAGAGTGTTTCCATTGGCTGGGAAAAGCGCGGGATCTGGCCGACAAACCGGCAACCGCACAATATCTGTTGGCAATATTTTTCGATGATGCCGTCACGGCCTTCTTTCGGCTACGGGGATTCTGGATCACTGCGCCGACTGACGTGCTAAAATTCATCGCTTCCCGCGATGCGGGGCTCGCTGACCTGGCCGCTCGATTCCTGACTGCGGCCACTTTGCCGGAGCGGCTCAACTTTGGCCGAGACCTAGCCGATACTCTCTTCAAGGACGTACCGAACCCTGCCAGAATTGACTGACAGGCAAGCCGCAGCGTCTGAAAAGTACTCAGGTTAAGGTTGCGGGGGAAGCAGGTTGGAAGTTTGAGGGGACCTGCCTCCCACCTCTAGCCTCCAACGCTTCATAGCCTTAAGCCGCCGGGCGGAATTTGTCAGCACCCAGCTGGAAGGAGTCATTATGGAAATCGGTTTCATCGGTCTCGGAAAAATGGGAATGAATATGGTCACCCGCTTGCAACGTGACCGGCACCG
>JANOJM010000123.1:0-3090 GCA_031418735.1 Nitrospiraceae bacterium
CGACCTCGGCGATGAAGCCGTGACGATCGGTGGCCTTATTCAGCAGGAGCTTGGCCGGATTCCCAAGGTTGGAGAAGAAGTGCGGATCGCCAACTGCCGGATCCTCATCCATGAAGCCGAGCCACGATCCATCCGCAGCGTCCAAATCTTCCGCGAAGAGAAATCGCCGGCTCAAATCGAGACCCCGAACCTCGACCTTGTCAGTTAGATTCTTTCTCGTTCTTCCCGATCAGGGAAGCAAACTCCTCTTCGGTTAAAATTGTCACTCCCAGCGTACGGGCTTGGTCCAGTTTGGACCCGGGGTCTCGTCCCACCACCACATAAGATGTTTTTTTACTCACGCTTGAAGCCACGCGCGCGCCTACCGCTTCCACGGCCTCCTGCGCGTCATCTCGGGTGAAGTGATCTAGCCCCCCTGTGAATACGAAGGTCTTCCCTGCGAGCGGGGATTTCCTCCGGTCAGCCGATCCCATGCCTGGGGCAACCTGTACTCCTAATTCTTGGAGCTGAACGATAATCTCCCGATTGCGCGGCTCAGACCAATAGGCCACCAAGCCTTCGGAAATCTCAGGACCGATCTCCCGAATTTCTTGAAGTCGCTCCCGATCCGCCGACATGATCTCATCGAGAGACCCAAACTCACGGGCCAGGACTTTGGCGATATGCTGTCCGACTTGCCGGATCCCTAACCCCATCAGAAACCGATCAAGAGAAACGGTTTTACTGCCTGCAATCGATTCCAAGAGGAGGGTGGCGGAGCGATCGGCAAACCCATCAAGTTTGACGAGGTCGTCTGTAGTCAGACGATAGAGGTCGGCGAGTGATCGCACCAGTCCTTGCTCAACCAGCTGCCCCACGGTCTTCTTTCCTAACCCTTCAATGTTGAGCGCATGTTTGGACGAAAAGTGTTCGATCGTTCCCTTCACTTGAGCGCCACAGATCAACTGACCGGTACAGTAGAAATAGGCGCCCTCGCGTCCGACGGCCGATCCACAAACGGGGCAGCGTTCCGGCATGCCAAAGGGCGCGGGGCGTTGCTCACCAGTGACCGGAACCCGTTCGGCAATCGCGGGAATCACATCGCCGGCCCGTTCCACTTTGACGGTATCGCCGATCCGGATGTCTTTCCGTGCCACTTCATCGGCATTGTGCAACGTGGCTCGGCTGATGGTCACACCACCGACCTCCACCGGTTTTAACAATGCGACGGGTGTCAGAGTGCCGGTTCTTCCGACAGAGACGGCGATGTCCTGCACGATGGTGATTTCCTTGCGTGGCGTAAATTTGTAGGCGATGGCCCATCGCGGGCTGCGAGACTTCATGCCGAGGCGGTTCTGCCAGTCTCGGCGACTCACCTTCACCACTACGCCATCGATTTCATAGGGCAGTAGATCCCGCATCGATTCCGTTTCACGGTGAAAGGCCATTACCTCGTCAATCGAAGCACATTGCCGTCGAAGCACAGGCACCGGGAGACCCCATTGGGACAACGTCTCCAGTTCATCCCAATGTGTCGGTGGAGCAGGCGTAGATACAGCCATGATTTCATAACAGGTCACGACTAATGGGCGGGTTGCGGTAATTGTGGAGTCCAGTTGCCTGAGCGAACCGGAGGCTGCATTGCGTGGATTGGCAAAAGCGTCGCCGCCCTGTTCCGTGATCCGGCGATTCAAAGTTTGAAAATCGTCGAGTCGCATATACACTTCGCCCCGTACGACAAGGTGATCGGGGAGGCCGGATTGCGCTTGCAATTGCAGCGGGAGAGAACGAACTGTGCGAAGATTAACGGTCACATCCTCTCCCGTCGTTCCGTCGCCTCTGGTCGCTCCTCTGGTAAAGACTCCATGGTCGTACCGTAGTTCGACTGATAATCCGTCGAATTTTGGTTCTACACTGTACTCAACGGACGGAGTTTCCAATTCACGTTTCATCCGTTGATCGAATGCTTGGACATCGCTCTGGTCGATAATCGAGTCCAGGCTGAGCATCGGTTGTTCGTGGGGAACCTTGGCCAGTTCCTCGAGCGGCGGTGCGCCGACCCGTTGTGAGGGAGAGTCTGTCGTTACTGATTCGGGATGGGCCTGTTCGAGTTCGATCAGCTCTCGAAAAAGCCGATCGTATTGGGAATCGGAAATCTCCGGGCGGTCCTTGACGTAGTACAGATAATCGTGGCGCCTGATTTCGCCCTTGAGGGCATTCAGTCTGGCAAGAATATCGGCGTGGGCCATATCGACTGGATGGTGACGAACAGAGGACGTGACGGTTCCAACCGTACCATAGGGTGATGGAGTGGGTCAAACGACAAAGGCGCCATATTCGCTTTGACTTTCAGCGCGATAGACACTATTGTAATGGACATAATCGAGTCAATTTCTCATTGAGCGGCAGCCAGTGTCTACACCTCGCTACAAGAGGAAAGCTCCCGCGCAACCGTTGGAGGAGTATTCATGAAAGAGGAGAATTGCGTGAAGAAATTGATGTCAGTATCCGGTTTTCGAATCGTCACCATTGTGTGTGGAGGGCTGTTGTTGGGTGGGTGTGTGATGGCAGAGAAGTACGATGCGGAAAAGGCGCGCAGCCTGAATTTCCAACGTCTCCTTGCCCAGGAAGAGAAACGAACCGGTGAGCTCGATAGTGAAGTGAAGCGAAGTAAGAATGAAATGATGGAGTACGAAGCCAAGAATCGTGAACTCACGGCGCAGATGCAAACCGTTCGGGAACAAATGGCCCGCGCGCAGGAAGAAGCCGAAGCCATGAAAGAGTCTGCGCTGCTGGAACGCAGAGCCAAAGCCGATATGAAGCGTGTACTTAAACCGATGCGCAAGGGACTGTCGACTGATTCGGCGTCTGAAGTCGTGGATCTGAACGCGTCGGCTCTCAGGGTTGCTCCGGCAGTTCCGGCTGTGCCAGGGTCGGCAGAGTCGTCGCTGAGAGGCATGCAATCATCCAACGCTCATGTCGTGAAGCCCGGTGAAACGCTCTATCGAATCAGTCGGAAGTATGGCATCACGGTTGACAACATTAGAAAATGGAACAGACTGCCGGATGACATTATCGAGGTAGGACAGAAACTCATCGTGGGCCAAGAAT
>JANOJM010000124.1:0-3921 GCA_031418735.1 Nitrospiraceae bacterium
TGGAGCAACGAATCCTCCAGGCCGAGGAAACCATCGCCACCTGTCAGGCTGCAGTGGAAGACCCCGCTATCGCTTCTAACGCGACAGCTCTACAGGAAAGGTCCGAAGCGCTGGACGCAGCCCGCACAGCCGCGGAGCGGCTCTATAACCGTTGGACCGAACTTGAAGGGAAACAGACAGAGTCCGCAGCACAGTCCTAACCCTAGAAGCTGAGGCCGAAGTTAAGGTTGAGCGAACGCCTGACTTTCTGCATCTCAACCTTAGCCTCAGCCTTAACCTCGTTTCAGTATTCTGCTAAACAGTGATCCGGTTACCTTGTAAGACACGGAAAAATCTGTACAATGCACCCATGCGTCTATCGACCTCTCTCTCCGCTCTAGTGATTATTGCCTTCGCTATAATCACCTCAGGCTGCGAAACGACCGAGAAGGCCCTTACAGCGGCTGGACGAGTCGCTAGTGGCCAGACCGGCAAGGCCATCATCGATCTCGCATCGGGGAAAGATCCGGCACAGATCGCCAAGAAGCGTCTCGACCAATATGCGCGCGACCCTGATGCGCTGTTCAGAGATCTGCGCGAGGCAAAGAAAGACTTTGAGTCCATCCTCGCCGTCCTTGGAGTGAACGTCGGAAAGACCTGGGGGAAGAAGGAAGTTCAACTGCCCGAGCGCAAAAAATATGTGAAGTACACGCAAAACTACAAGAGCCGGGCGATCGTCGACTTCGATTCAGGAGAGATCCTGGTCGAGACACTGGATGATCAAGACCCCCCTCGCAGTCTCAAGAATGCCATCGTCACAACGCTTCTGACCCCGCAAGATCCCCGGTCGGTTGATTTATTTTCCGACAAAGAAATCGTCCTCACCGGAGACAAAGACCCCTATCTCTTTGGCCTGGTGCTCGATCAACAGAATAAACCGATGCGCTCGCCCGAAGACGCTGAGCCATTTGCTGCCTATATCTTCGAGAAAAAATATGCCACACGGACAGTCGACCAAGACGGAACCAAGAAGACGGTCCACTACGTCACGATGACAATGGTGTCCAATCTCCCGATGAAGCAGGCGGAGAAATATCGCACGCTGGTTCATCAGTTTGCGCAGCAATATAACATCAGCCCTAGCCTGGTCTTCGCCGTCATCAGAACAGAGAGCAACTTCAACCCCTATGCAGTCAGCTCGGCCCCGGCCTATGGACTCATGCAACTGGTCCCCACCAGCGGGGGCCGAGAAGCCTACCGAAAGGCGAAAGGCCAAGATGTGATCCCTTCACGTGATTATCTGTTTGATCCTGAGAACAACGTCGAATTGGGGACAGCCTTTTTGAATGTCTTGATGTTCAATCAGCTGGAAGCGGTGGATCACAATGTGTCACGCGAATATTGCGTGATTGCCGCCTACAATACCGGCGCAGGCAACGTTTTCCGCACCTTTTCACGGGATCGCACCACAGCGGTCAACCAGATCAACAGCCTCCAACCGGCCGGCGTCTATGACCAGCTGCGCAAAAGTCTGCCCTACGAAGAGACCCGCCACTACTTGGAGAAAGTGACCGGCTACCGCAAATCGTTCATCAGTTCGTCGGAGAAATCTAACGAGTAAGACAGGGCAGGTTCAGCTGGTTTGTCTTGTTTATTTGGTTGGTTTGTTTGGTTGAGCGAGGCTAACCAGATGAACCAGAGCAACCGGCGGGTTTTCACGTTTCACGGGTATCGCGGACACCGCAGTCAGGTCGATCTCGGCACGACTTATCCTGCTGATCTCGCACATCGTAATCAACCACCCCACGACGCTGGTCGAGTTCAATCGTACAACAGGCTTCCAACATCTCCTTCAATTGACGGCGCCCCCGTTGCACGCGAGATTTCATACCAGAGAGCGAGAGCCCGAGTTGTGTGGCGGCCGCCTGCTGAGTGAGCCCCTCAAGATCGACCAGAACCACCGCTTGCCGATACTCTTCGGATAAACGTTCGATCATGGGGCGAAGACAGCCGGCCAGCTCCTTACGGAGCTGGCCGGAGTCCTCAGATGTCGTCGTCATGGTAGCCGAAGATTGATAGGCTTCGAGGTCAGCCGCGAGGCCGGCAGGCATTTCTCGTCGACGCCCCGGTGCACGATAATGATCGATGGTTGCATGACGCGCAATCTGATAGATCCATGAGATCAGCCGGCGCTGATCTTGTAGCCCATCGAGCCCTCGCTGCATCTTAAGCCAGACGTCCTGCACGATGTCATCGACCTCCGCGTCATTGGCGACACGCTTCGCAATGAAAGCTCGAAGACCGTTCTGGACTTCGTTCCAGATATTCTGACTGTCCGGCATCATGCTTCTCGCACCCTGGTGTCGGTCCATACGGTAACTCCCTTTACGAAGCAGCACAAGCAGCCGGCTGGGCCACCCCGCTGCTCTTCGGCACACAGCAGCCGGTATTCTTCAGCGTTCCCGTCACAGCCAACTGCCCATGAACCGTAAAAACTTCCCAGGGATTGCCGTCCGGGTCGGTAAACCAGAGTTTGTCCTGCCTCGCGAAGCAACATTCTATGCCCTGCTCGACCTTTTCGAGAATCCCCCGTTCCAGTAGATGTTGTTTCCACCTCGCAATGTCATCGGCAGACTCGACTTCGATGCCGAGATGGTTTACCGCGCTCACCGCGCCAGTAGACGATACCAGCGACAAATTCAGCGACGGCGCCGTCAGATCGAACTTGGCATAGTCCGCCGTCTGCTTCTGCGGCGCCACTCCAAAGACCTTCTGATAGAACTCAACCGAGGCTGGCACATTTCGCACATCGAGAGAAAGATGGGACCTCATGGAGCTCTCCTTTCGAGTGAATGGGAAGGCACAATGCCTCCCCCCTCATCTCTATAGACGGAGGATGCCCGAAAAGGACGCAAGTCTAGCCTTCTCCCACTCTACAATCCACAAATCGATCGCCCACATTATTCATCAGCACCTCTGCTGCAATTGCGGATTCTCCGATTCGACAACGCTGCACGTGTCAACCGCTAACGACGAACTCGCATGCAACAATCAATTGTGTGATCGTTCACCAATCCGGCGGCTTGCATATAGGCATAGACGATGGTGCTGCCAACGAAGCGGAAACCCCGCTTCTTGAGATCTTTCGACAATGCGTCGCTTTCTAGGCTCGTGGCAGGAACCTGCGACATACGTGTCCAACGATTCACTTTCGGCTTCCCACCGACAAACTGCCAGACATAGCGATCGAACGAACCGAACTCCTCCTGGACAGCGAGAAATGCCTGTGCGTTGGTCACCGCTGAGTCGATTTTGAGCCGGTTGCGAATGATCCCTGGGTTCTTCAATAGCACGGATTTTTTCTTGGCCGTGAATCTCGCTATCTTCTTCGGATCGAAATCCGAGAACGCTCGGCGATAGCCCGCACGCCGCAGCAAGATCGTTTCCCACGTAAGACCCGCCTGCGCGCCTTCCAACAGCAGCATCTCGAAATGCTTTCGGTCATCGTGAATCGGCACCCCCCACTCTTGGTCATGATAGACGATGAAATGCGGCTTGCCACCGACCCATCCACAGCGAGACTTACCATCGGAGATTGGATGGAGATGCTTGGTCACTTCGAGCCTGCATCCTTTCGATTGGCCGACTATTAATGCCTCACCAAGTAACGCGGTCCTGATTCCCTGTAATCGATAGACCTGGCTTACATATATATTCGATGCGCATGTGGCACGTGAGATCGACTAACCTCACCAGCATAATGATACTTTTCACGCATCAATAAGAATGACGCCACTTCTCCACGTAACAAGTAGTTGTTTGTTCTACACGATGGCGCTCACACAACTTACCGCTTTTCGCTACCGGTTTCTGCTATATTATCCCGCTCGTATGCTACTGTCGGTCTGCACAAGTGCAGAACGATCGCATCGAGCGGAAGAT
>JANOJM010000125.1:0-1557 GCA_031418735.1 Nitrospiraceae bacterium
GTTTGCCCTCGGCGCCGTGTCTCACGGTTTGCAGGGCGATTTGATTCAACCGTTGGTCATTCGGGCGAACCAAGGGGATTGTCTCCGGATCACCTTGCGAAATCAGATTGCTGACGAACCGACCAACATGATCATCAACGGATCGCAGCTGCTCGTGGCCAATACAGGCAAGCCGGCGACCGCGATTAATCCCGATGCATTGGTTCCAACTGGAAAGACCGGTGAGTTCGAATGGTACATCTCCAATGATCTTCAGGTAGGCGGGCGCGCGTTCCATAGCCATGCGACCAGGGAGCAGTATTCCCTGGGCCTGTTGGGTTCGCTTGTGGTCGAGCAGCGAGGGGCTAAACATCTGAGCCCCTTTACGGGGGAGGAAATGAAGAGCGGCTGGGAGGCCATGATCGATCTGGCGAACGCCTCGGACTTCCGCGAATTTGTCATTTTCTATCATGAGGCTGGCGACGAGACGTTCAGATTATTGAATCGCAAAGGGGACATGTTGCCACAGCGTGATCCGCATACGGACACCTACCGGCCGGCGGCTCGCTTGCTCAACTATCGTAGCGAACCACATGGGACGAGACTTGAGCAGCAGGAGCATCTCGTCGGGTTTTCGGATGAGTCGCAAGGCTACGGATCCTATACATTCGGCGACCCTGCCACCACGGTTCCCCGCTCCTATTTGGGGGACCCTGCTACGTTCCGGATGGTCGGTGGGTCTGAAATCGTGCACTCGCACCATCTGCATGGCGGTACGATCCGGTGGGCCAGACAGCCCGGCACCAGCAGGATCGATCCGACCTTGTCGAAGAACGGCCCAGTAAAGTTTCCGCCCATCAGCGATCCGTCGGATCGGCTGGACGTCCAGTCTATCGGTCCATCGGAGATTTACGATGAAGTGACCGAGGGCGGGTCCGGTGGATTGCAGGCCCTGGCAGGTGAGTTCGTGTTTCACTGCCATATTCCGCAGCACTATGTGACGGGAATGTGGGGATTCTGGCGTGTCTACAATACATTGCAGTCGACCGGGTTCCAAACTGACGTGATGAAGCCCCTCATCGAGCTTCCTGATCGCAAGGGGAAGATCAAGCTCGCGGTCAGCTCGGATAAGTTGGTCGGCACCACCGTGGATTGGTACGGTGGCAAGAAGTACGAGGTCACGAAGGATAAGACGGATTGGAAATCCAATCCGGTGAAGGTCTCGATCAAGGATTGGGTCGAATACATGCTGCCGCCGCAGGGTTTGCCTGGCAAGACGGAAGATCAGGTGAAGCAGGCCAAGGCGCATGACGCGACGGTGGTGAACTGGAAGTGGGAAGGCGCGCTGGCGCTGAATGAACCTGAGACACCGCACAAATGGGCGGACTACGAGTCTCCGACTCCTCTGAAGCGTCCGGCCATTACGTTCGATCCCCAAACCGGGAAGCTGGCATTCCCCTGGCTGCGTCCACATCTTGGGAAGCGGCCTCCGTTTGCGCCGAATCATGGCGGAGCGCCCTGGTTAGAACCGTTCCATGTGCGCGAAGATGGAACGAAGAGTACGGAGCAGGCCAGGCC
>JANOJM010000126.1:0-13432 GCA_031418735.1 Nitrospiraceae bacterium
TAGCCGATGTCATTGGGAGCACGATCATGAAGGGCAGCAGATAGGCTAAGAGGATGGAGACGTCGGAGAAAATCGGGTGGAGGTGAAACAACAGGAAGTAGAGGGGAGTGACCCAAAACACGACCCGCGCGACCGGGAAGAAAAAATAATAGAGAGAGGCGAAATACCCGAGCCGGTGCCGGAGCGACAGTCCTCGGCACAAGAGCGGGTTGTCTTTGAAGAAAATCTGGAGACAGCCCAGCATCCAGCGCCGACGCTGGACGATATACGATGCTAAGTTCTCTGCCGTCAGTCCGACCGCCAAATCCTTATCCACGAAGGCAGATTTCCATCCCCTCGCATGGAGGTGCTGGCTGGTGTGAATGTCTTCGGTGATACTCATCAAGTTGAATCCGTTCAATTCTACGATTGCCGACCGCCTGAAGACGGCTCCGCTGCCGACGAAGAATGCACCTTGCCAGCCTTGGCGCCCACCCTGGATTCCGTGATTGAATAGATCCTGTTCGTTCGGAATGCGGGGCCCTACCCCGAGGGCCCGTTGAAAGATATCCTGGTTATAAAAATGGTGGGGAGTTTGGACAAAGCCCATTGTGGGATCTGCAAAAAACGGGACGGTCTCTGTCAGAAAGGTTGTCACCGGAATATGGTCTGTATCGAACACCACGATCAGCTCGCCATCGGTTTGCGTCAAGGCGTGGTTCAGGTTACCGGCTTTGGCATGTCGACGAGGGCCCTTGATGTACGTCGCCTCGAATCGCTCAGCCAACAGGCGGACCTCTTCTCGATGGCTGTCGTCCAACACGTAAATCCGTTTGCGGGCATGTTCCATCGCGGAGGCGCCGATCAGGGTCTTTTCAAGAATCTCGCAGGATTCTGAATAGATCGGAATGAAAACGTCGACCGAAGGCGCAAAGCCTGTCATTGGCTTAGGGGGAGCGACAGGCTGCCGCTTCCAGCCTACTCCCACCTGGATGCACAGCAGCACGATGGTGGAGAAGGCATAGAGTTCCGCCGCCCACAGAGCCACACTGATAAAGAGGCCGCCGGTTTCCAGCACGTTCAACGTGTAGAAGAGCCGCCAGTAGAGATAGCGGAGACAGAGGCTGAACCCGCAGATCAAAAAGGCGAACTTCAGAACTGGATGCCAGCGGGCGATCAGATAGAGCAGGACCGTGACGGCGAAGATTTTCCAGGGGAAGTGCTCAGAAAATCCGACCACGTCGAACGGGCGTAAGAATCCCAAGAACTCCTCGTAGTGGCGAGCTTGAGAAAGGGTCAAGGCCTGTCCAAACCATAGCCAGTTCTGAAAATAGTAGGGGACTCGTTTCCCTTCGACGGCAACCGCTTCGAGCGGGGCGAGTTTCTTTTCGCTCAGCAGGCGAGCGAGCTCGTGCTGTTCCTGGAAGGCCAGGGCATGGACGGTGGCATAGAGGGGTAGGCCTTCACTCGATGATAAGGGCAGGCCCTTGAGGGAGTAGCGATCAAAGAAGATGCCATGGGCCGCCCATTCGTGCTGGAAGAATCCCAGCATCTTTTGCCGCAAGGGACCTTCGGATCGTCCGAACCAGGCGGTATCAAGCGCCACTCGCCAGAAAATCGGGAAGGCGTCATAGCTGAAAGAGGAGGAGGCCCCCGTCACGGGGTGCCGAACGGTCAATCGGTCAGTGCGTGGGTCCAGATAGATGAGTTCCGGAGGGACGGGCAAGGCTTCTTCATCATAGAGCCAGTGCAGAACGGCATAGCTCGCTTCAATCGCCTGGGGCCAGGGATGATGAGAATCGACAGTGGCGAAGATCTCGTAGGCATAGGGGGCCAGGTAGGCGACGTGGATCGTCGGATAGTCCTCATAGCGCGCCCAGTTGCCAGCCGTTACATAGGCGTGCGAGCCGATGTGGACCATCTCCTGGTTCCAGATCGAATCGATGATGGCCAGCGATTCCTGCTCGAACGTCGGATGGTCGAATCGTCGAGCGGCCAGGATCAGGGCGAGCGCGATGTCGGTATCGGCGTCCGTCGCTGAATTCCTGTCGAGCACAGTCCCGTTCCACTTCCACGCGAACAGTTTGTCGTCGCGGACTTGGAGATGCTGTTTTGTCCATGCCCAGACGGTATTGAACGTCGCACGGTCGTTCGACCAAACAGCCCGGAGCATGGCGTATCCTTGTCCCTCCGATGTGGTGATGCCGTTTTCATCCAGGCTGACGACTCGGCCATTCTGAATATAGGTCTGTTTGTAGAAACTCCAGAGTGCGGAGAGATCGTCAAGTTGCCGGATGTAGGTGTCGCTTGAACGTGACGAGGGCGTGGCTGTGGCACTGCCTGCAACACCGATGCAGCATGCAACACAGAATATGACGATCGATACAAACCGGCTGAACGAGTGCATAAAACTCTGTATAACGATTTTTGTTAATAGAAGGGGAATATCGACGAGCAGTATGGTTCTCGGAAATTTCAGTTTGTGCAGATCGGCTCAGCTGGCCATTTTGCACCAGCTAGGTGACGGACGCAGGATTAAACCACAGGGAGGTAAATGGAGGCAACGGGGGAACAGGCTGCACAAAACACTTGGCAGACCGGACTACACATTTGGAACAACGGGAAAATATTGTGCTGGATGCTCAAACTGGTTTATTTTGTTTATCTGGTTCATCCGGTCAGTCTGGTTTAACCAAACAAACGAGACAAACCAAATAAACCAAATAACGGTCTTCTTCTGCTGGAGGTCTCACCCATATCGATCGTTCTCCCAGGGGAACGCGCTGTTCGAGTAGCCGCGCACTTCCCAGAACCCTTTTTCATCCTTATCCAAAAAAGTAATCTCCTTCACCCACTTGGCGCCTTTCCATGCATAGCGCTTTGGGACAATCACGCGAGCCGGGCCTCCGTGTTCCTTCGTGAGAGGTTTGCCATTCCATTTGTAGGTCAGCAGCACGTCCGTATCGTCGCAGGCTTCAAGCGGCAAATTGGTGGTGTAGTCGTCGAACGATTTGAAGAGGACGAACTTCGCTGAAGACAGCGGCTTCACCAGGGACAGAATGTGTTTGAAACTGACCCCTTCCCACTCATTGTCGAACCGGCTCCAGCTCGTGACGCAATGGAAGTCTGAGACGTTTTTGAACTGGGGCTGCGCCAAGAATTGCTCCCATGTCCAGGTGACGGGGGTGGTCACGGACCCGCCGACGGTCAGGCTCCATTCGGTCAAGGGGACGTCAGGTTTGAACCCCAGATCCAGCACAGGCCAGGTTTCGACGAGATGCTGTCCCGGTGGCAGGCGGGCATCCCCTTCGTAAAACACTTCTCGTTCTTCACCGCCACGTCGGGCCTTCGCCCACTGTTCTTTTGTCTTAGTTAAACGGCTCGCTTCATCCATAGGTCAGCCTCCTCGTACAGAGTAGGGCAAGAAGGTCTTGGCTTACAAGTACACGGCCGCAGAATACGGGATAGATAATGTGAATTTGCCACTTTCCTAGCTATTTCCCAGACCTGCTACACTTAAGGGAATTCACAATTAGGAGGGGTATGATCAGGGGTACCTTAAAACTTGTTGTACTCGGAGCGGTCTGTTCCGTGGCGCTACTTACGACTACGGTCGGGCAGACGAGTGCAGCAACAAAAAAGGAAAAGGAGCCGGTTCCCATCGTCGTCACAGCCAAGCGTACCAAGCAATCATCTGAGCAAGGGCCCCCCACGTCTATTCAGACTGTCAAGAAGCGCCCCATACCCGCTGCGACAGAGCGTCATCCGGAGGCTATCCAGAAGCAGGCCAAGCCGGCATCGGCTGAGCCGAAGTCGACGAGTCCCAAGAGCCCCATATCCGCTACCACGGAGGGTCGACCAGAGGTTATCCAGAGACAAACCAAGCCAGTACAGGCCGACCTCAAGCTGACGAAGCCGAAGAACACGCGACACCTGAAAGTTCATCAGAAGGAACTGCCGAAAGCTGTCGTGGAGCCGAGCATCGATCTCATGTACCACGGTATGCTGGAAAGTCCCCAGCGCTACGATCCTCGCCGAAACCATCGCGTCGGAGCAGGTATTCCTGATCCACACAATCCTGAATTGACCCGCGACCATTTCCAAGAGCTTGACCGCAATCAAGACGGGTCGATCGACCCAGTTGAACGGGTGTTCGGACGGCTCGATATGGATCGCGACCTCTACGATCGCCGGCCACGATAGCCGCTCTCCCACCTCCTTCGGTTCTTACTCCGCATTATTCATGAGCGCTTCTGCTGTAATCGCCGATGTTCAGGCGAGAGGCACGGGGCTAGAGGCTAGGGGCTGACCAGAAGGAATGTCTTCCCTCTCGCCTCGTGCCCCTCGCCCCTCGCCTGGTTTCCAAGCGTTTGCCCGTGGCAGGGTGTGGTCACTTGTAAGGCTAGGGGGCTTTGGACGACTGAGAGGCAGCCGTCCACATTGACAGCTGGAAAAGGAGTCCCCATGATACGGGAGCACACCGTCATGACAAGCGATATGCCATCTTCTGAAGCAAAGAGCGGGTTGAGTGTCGGGAAAATTGCAGTGGTTCTCGCAATCGGAGTTGCGGTGGCTGCATTTTTCTATCTCGATCTCGGTCGGTTCCTTGCTTTGCAAGCACTCAAGGACAATCGCGACTATCTATTGTCGTTTACCGAAACACATTCTACCGCAGCCGCAGCCTTGTTCGTCTTGACCTATATAGCCGTGACGGGGCTCTCACTTCCCGGCGCCGTGATTCTGACATTGGCAGGGGGATTCCTCTTCGGGTTTGTGTGGGGTACGCTGTTCGTCAATCTTGGGGCGACGACAGGCGCGACGCTTGCGTTTCTTGCCTCACGCTATCTGCTGCGTGATTGGGTGGAACGGAAGTTTGGGAAGTGGCTGGGGCCGGTCCAGCAGGGCTTTGAGAAAAATGCGTTCAGTTATCTCTTGACGCTCCGGTTGATTCCACTCTTTCCGTTTTTTGTAGTGAACCTGGTATCCGGCTTGACTCGCATGAATGTCGGCGCCTATGTCGTGGCTACGGCCATCGGGATTATCCCCGGTTCTTTCGTCTATGCCTACGCGGGCCGACAACTTGGTACGATCAACTCTTTGACAGACATTGCTTCTCCCGGAGTGATAGGCGCATTTGTATTGCTGGGGCTCCTGGCACTTGTGCCGAACCTGTACAAGAAGTGGTCTGGGAAGCCGGCATGACCGCAATTACCGTAAAGGGTGAGGCGTAAGGCGTGAGGCGTAACAGCACAAGAACGTCGCAATATGATGACCCATACATCAGAGAGGGCGTTGTCGATGAGTCAGCGTGACGAGAGGCTCGTGCTGCCGGATGACGAGCATAATCGTACGCTCGTCGGCAACGTCCATCCCGCGAACTGGGTCAACCCTGAACCGGCCGGTCGCTACAACATTGTGGTCATTGGCGCTGGGACAGCGGGATTGATCACGGCTGTCATCGCTGCGAGTTTGGGGGCCAAAGTGGCCTTGATCGAAAAACATTTGATGGGTGGCGACTGTTTGAATGTCGGTTGTGTGCCTTCAAAAAGCCTCATTCGCGCGGCAAGGGCTTGGGCCGATTTGCGGAATGCCGAGGAGTTCGGTCTGCATATTCCTCCCGGCGTGAAGTACGACTTCGGTGCCGTCATGGCCCGGATGCGGAAGCTGCGCGCACGGATCAGCCACAACGATTCGGCCCATCGCTATACGAAGTTGGGTGTGGATGTCTACATCGGCAGCGGGCAATTCACCGGCGCTGGCTCCATTCAGGTCGAAGGGCCGGCCGGGAATCGGACGGTGACCTTTGCAAAGGCCGCAATTTGCACCGGCGCGCGAGCATCTGTGCCTCCGACGCCAGGATTGCAAGAGGCAGGCTATCTCACTAACGAAACGGTGTTCTCGCTGACGGAACTGCCTCCGCGCATCGGGGTGATTGGCGCAGGCCCCATCGGTTGCGAGTTGGCACAGTCGTTTGCCCGCTTCGGAAGCCAGGTCTACCTCATTGAAACGACTCACGGCATCATGCCGAAGGAAGACCGCGACGCAGCGGATATCGTCGAGCAACAGATGTTGCGTGACGGAGTGAAGCTGCTCTGTTGCGGGAAAGATTTGAACGTTACCAAGACCGCCGACGGCAAGCGGCTTACCGTCGAGTCACATGGCCAGCAGTACGATGTGACGGTCGATGAGATTCTGGTCGGCGTCGGCCGCACCCCGAATGTCGAGGGGATTGGCTTGGAGGCAGTCGGTGTCGAGTATGACAAGCATGGGGTCAAGGTGAATGAGCGGCTGCAGACGACGAATCCAAGGATTTTTGCGGCGGGCGACAATTGTTCGGGCTACAAATTTACCCATGCTGCCGATGCCATGGCGCAGATCGCCATTCAGAATGCCCTATTCCCCCATCCATTCGGTTTCGGCTATGCCAGCGTTGAATCCTTGATCATGCCCTGGTGTACATTTACTGAGCCGGAAGTCGCGCATGTCGGGATGTACGAGAAGGATGCGAAGGAAAAGGGCATCGAGGTCGAAACCTACACGTTCAAACTAGATGAGGTCGATCGCGCGATTCTTGATGGGGAAGACGAGGGCTTTGCGAGGATCCACATCCAGAAGGGTACGGACAAGATCCTGGGCGCGACGATTGTGGCGGCCCATGCCGGCGAGATGATCGGCGAGTTTTCTGTTGCCATGAAGGCCGGCGCCGGAGCGAAGACGATCGCCGGGACGATCCATCCCTATCCGACACAGGCCGAGGTCAATAAGAAGGTCGTGAACCTGTGGCGCAAGGCGCATTTTACGCCACGGACGAAGAATCTGTTGATGAAGTTGTTCGCGTGGATGAGAAGGGGGTGAGGGCGGACGTGGTTGCCTTCTTTGCTCGCAGAACGCGCACATTCAGAAAGTGCTCGTTCGATGCGCGCAGTCGAAGACGAACCACGTCCGCCCTTAAAGAGTGGATAGAAAAGAGGATTGAAAATATCCCGGTGCTCGCGCAACGCGCGGCCTGAGAAGGCCCTCGCTCGGGCTAATGGCACGTGTCGGCGTGCCAGTGGGTGGGCGGGTGAGAAAGTTATGCGCAGTGGCAGATCATGCAGCCCCCATCCCTGAAGAGAGAATGATCAAGCTTGGAGGGAGCATGTATATCGTTCGATGCGCGCAGTCGAAGGCGAACCACATCCGCCCTCAAAGAGGGGAAACGGTAAGGAGGCTGGTTGGGGTGGGCGTGCTCCTAGCGGCGGGGCTGTTGATCACTCCGGCATCGCTTTGGGCACAGAGTGGGGCGGTTCTTGAGGTGGGGAAATTCTCAGCCAGTCAAGTTGGCACTGCGTTGCCAGATGGATGGAAGCCTCTCACCTTTAAAAAAATTCCCAAACACACCTCCTATGAAGTGGTGAAGGAGGGAGGGGTGACGATCGTGAAGGCGGTGAGCGAGGCCTCGGCTTCCGGCCTGACCAAGCCGGTGGTGATCGATCCGAAAGAATTCCCGATCGTCCGATGGCGCTGGAAAATCGACAATGTGCTTCAGGGTAGTGATGTGATGCTGAAGGAGGGCGACGACTTTCCGGCCCGGCTCTATATCACCTTTGCATACGATCCCGACAAAGTCAGTTTTGGCAAGAAGCTCAAGTACAAGGCCGGCCAGGTGATCTTCGGGGATATTCCAATCGGGGCGATCAACTACGTTTGGGAGACGAAGACACCGATCGGCACGATTATCGACAACGCCTATACGGATTTTGTCAAGATGGTCGTCGTCGAAAGCGGCACGCAAAAAGTAGGCATGTGGGTCGACGAAGAGCGGAATATTTTCGAGGACTACAAGAAAGCGTTCGGGGAGGAGCCACCGATGATCAACGGCGTTGCGATCATGAGCGATACGGACAACACCAAAGAGCGTGCCACAGCCTACTACGGTGACATCATGTTCAAAAAGGCGGCCCAATAAGCTGCCGATTGCGGGTTTTCCCTTCGATGCCTGCCTCTGCCCACCTATTTCGGCCGATGGCCCCATTCATCCGTGATGCTTTTGTGACAATCGCTTGTTATCCTGGCAACGATGCTGGACAGGGGACAACATAGGCCAAGCGTGAAGCCTCGTAAAATCCTCGTGATTGAAGATGACCGGGACATTGCACGTCTCCTGGAACTCCATCTGCATGATCTACATTATGAGGTGCAATTGGCGCATGATGGTGTCTCCGGCCTCAAGCAAGCCCTCTCCAAAGCCTACGATTTGATTATCCTCGACCTGATGCTTCCAGGGATGGAAGGATTGGAGGTCTGCCGAAGCTTGCGCGGCCAACCCAATTACACTCCCATCCTGATGCTGACGGCCAAGTCAACGGAACTGGATCGCGTGCTGGGCTTGGAGGTCGGCGCCGACGATTACCTGACCAAGCCTTTCAGCATCAGGGAACTCCTTGCCCGCGTGAAAGCCTTGTTTCGCCGCATTGAAGCGCTTGAATCACAGTCGGCCCAATCGACGCAGAAGACAATCCGGGCAGGCGATCTGGCGATTGACGTTGACAAGCGCACGGTCACGCTTTGCGGGAAACCAGTAGATCTCACGGCCAAAGAGTTTGATCTCCTGCTTCAGTTTGCTCGGCACCCAGGCCGGGCCTATACACGCTCCCAACTCCTTGATCTGGTGTGGGGGTATACGCACGAAGGTTACGAGCACACCGTGAATTCCCATATCAACCGACTGAGAGCCAAGATCGAACGCGACCCAGCTCACCCGCAGTATGTGTTGACGGTGTGGGGAATCGGCTACAGATTTTATGAAGAACAAGTAGAAGGCTAGTCCGATGTTCAAGACCCTGTATGGCAAACTGGCCATTGTCCTTCTCGGGCTGTTTTGCCTCATAGGCGCCGTGGCCATTTTTCTGACGTTGTATACGACCCGGCTGTATTTCCAAGAGGTCAACCAGAAGCTCAACCGGACCTTGGCCGAACACATGGTTTCTGAAAATATCCTGATGCAGGCGGGACAGGTGAATGAAGCGGCGATCAAGGACCTGTTTCACCTGCTCATGGTGATTAACCCTAGCATCGAAGTCTACCTACTTGATGTTCAGGGGACGATCCTGACCTTTTCAGCCCCTCCTGAAAAGGTGAAACGGCAACGCATTTCCCTCGCGCCGCTGGAGCGGTTTTTGTCGGGAGACGAAGACCTCCCAATTCTGGGTGACGACCCGCGTGACATCAATCGCGAGAAGATCTTTTCGGTCTTTCCCATACAACGCTTAAATGGCCAAATCGAGGGCTATCTGTACGTAATCCTGGGTGGCGAGGAACTTGACTCGGTGGCACAGATGCTTAAAGGGAGTTACATTCTCCGTTTGAGTCTGTGGGCCGTAGCCGCCACACTGCTGTTTGTTCTTCTGACCGGACTCCTTATTTTTGAGCTATTGACTCGAAGGCTCAGAACGCTCGCCGAGGCGATGGAGACCTTCAAGCGGGGTGATTTTTCTCAACAGCCAGATTCTTCATATCGGTCTCAGGTTCATTTCGACACCGCTCAGAGGGGAGATGAAATATACGAGTTAGGCACGATCTTTACCCAAATGGCGGATCGTATCCATCAGCAGGTAGGGCAGCTCAAACAGACTGATTTGTTGCGACGCGAACTGGTCGCCAATGTGTCCCATGATCTCCGCACGCCCCTGACATCCCTTCAGGGCTATCTCGAGACCCTGCTTCTGAAGGAAGGAACACTGTCCCCGCAGGAGCAGCGGACCTATCTTGAAATCGCCACCAAGCATAGCGAGCAATTAGGAACACTGGTGGCCGAGCTGTTTGAACTGGCGAAGCTGGATTCTCGCGAGATGGAGCCGCATGTCGAGCCGTTCTCCCTAGGTGAACTCGTACAGGATGTGGTCCAACAGCTCCGGTTTGCTGCAGAACAGAAGCGTATCGGGCTCCACACACACTTTCCAGAAGACCTTCCGTTCGTGTCAGCTGATATTGGGCTCATCGAGCGGGTCCTTAAAAACCTCATCGAGAATGCGCTCCGCTACACTCCGCAAGGCGGCACCGTCACCGTGTCCCTTATTCGTGAGGACCAGGCGATCGTGGCAGAGGTGACGGATACCGGTTGTGGAATCTCGCCGGAGGATCTCCCATACATTTTCGACCGGTTCTTTCGCACGGGGGCAAACAACCAGGAGCAATCTACCGGAGCGGGGCTTGGTCTTGCCATCGCCAAGCGGATACTTGAGCTCCATGGAAGTGCCATTAAGGCCCAGAGCATCCTCAATAGCGGAACGACCTTCACCTTTCATCTGCCCGCTTCTTGACCCTCCATTGAGTCCATCGGTTCTTCATCGACGAGACACTCACCTCAACCGTGATCGTTTTGTGACGTGTGGATTGCTTAGGAGGTGGTCCCTGCATGGACTCATGTTGGAAGCGATCATCGATCTAGCAAGGATGCGGCTCCTCCTGTGATCAAAATGTCATTAATTTGTGAAACTTCCGTGAACAAGGACTGCGACAATCACCACAAGCTATTGTACGCACTCTCGAACCTTGATGTTGTGTGGGTGGGTGATGGCCGTGTGCGCGTGGCCACGCATGGCGACGATGTAAAAGGAATTGCGGTGGGGAAGTTTACCCATACAGAGTCAATTGGCCAAACTTCATTGGCCAGCCGGAGGTCGACGGCGGTCCAGTCGTCCTGTGTCACGAAGGCCAAGGGTCCACTCATCGCGAGACTCAGGCTCGGTGATAAGGGGGCGTTCGATGAACTGGTCAACCAGCAACATGGTGCGCTCATCCGAATGGCCATGAACTATGTGGCCGATCGGGAAGTGGCTGAGGAGGTTGTGCAGGATACCTGGATGGTGGTGATCGAAAGCCTGAATCGGTTCGAAGGCCGATCGTCCCTTCGCACCTGGATTTGCGGGATTCTGATCCACAAGGCTAAGGATCGCGGTGTCCGCGAGAAGCGGCATATGACCTTCTCGGCCTTCGAGTCCTATGACGACGACCATGATGAAGCCGTCGACCCATCCCATTTCCAACAGAGCGGCGAGTGGGCTGGGCACTGTGCCTTCCCTCCTCAGCCCTGGGATGACCGGACACCGGAGACATTCTTGGTGTCGAAGCAGACCGTAGACTGTATGCAGCGGGCGATTGACGCTCTGCCGGTCATCCTCAAAGAAGTCCTGGTCCTTCGTGATGGGGATGGGGTAAAGACCAAGGACGTCTGCAAGATACTGAACATCACCGAAACGAACCTCTATGTGCGGTTACACCGGGCTCGGGAACGAGTGAGAGTGGCGGTCGCGTCTGCTCTGGGGTGAGGTTCTGGTTTAGGCTAACGGACGTCATTCACTCGTTGTTTCAGAAGAAATCAGTCAGTGCCACACCGAACGACATACTGATCACCCCGCAAAGTAGTACCGCTTGCCTCCCATTCGGTTCACAACGTGCGGGCTCCATCTTGTGACTCATATGTGATCAATGCGTGAGAATTTTGTGACATTTCTTAACTACAGTGGGGTCATCGATCCAACGACCCACTCGGTACATATAGGAGGTAGGGAATGAGAAAGAATTGGGTGCGCGTGATGGCACTGGTATTGGCATTGTCTGGAGGGTTGATCGGCAATGTCTTCGCCGATCAGAAAGGGCAGATGGTGTACACCCTGTCGAATGCCTCATCCGGGAATGCCGTGTTGGCGTTTGAGCAACGTGGCGACACGTTGGTTTCGGCTGGGAGTTTTCCCACGCAAGGCGTCGGCTCAGGGGGTGGTCTTGGCAATCAAGGGGCCATTGTCTTGAGTGACGATGGGGAGACCCTCTTGGCCGTCAATGCCGGAAGCAACGAGGTGTCGGTGTTTCGTGTTCATGCCAATGGCCTCACACTGGCCGATAAGGTGAGCTCGGGCGGTGTGCTTCCGATCAGCATCGCCGTGCATGAGGACTGGGTCTACGTGTTGAATGCGGGCGGAAGCGGCATAGGCAATATTACGGGATTTGTGTTGACGAGTCGCGATACGTTGAAGCCCATCCCTGGATCGACCCGTCCGCTCAGCGGTCCGGCCACGGCGCCCGCACAAGTCGAATTTAATCCCGAGGGAGACACGCTGGTGGTGACAGAAAAAGCCACCCGGATCATCGACACCTATACGGTGGATGACTATGGTATCGCGACTGGCCCGGTCTCTCATGCCTCGTCCGGCATCACCCCGTTCGGATTTTCGTTCAATAAACGAGGAGTTCTCATCGTTAGCGAAGCATTCGGTGGAACAGCCAACGCCAGTGCGGTCTCTTCATACGCGCTCCACCAGGGTTCGTTGAGGCTCCTCAGCGCCTCAGTCCCAGATTTACAATCGGCGGTGTGTTGGATCGTTGTCACCAAGAACGGAAAATTTGCCTTCGGCAGCAACACTGGCAGCAATAATATTTCCAGTTACCGCGTCGGGCGAGACGGGATACTGACCTTGCTCGCGTCCGTGGCCGCCTCGACCGGAGCCGCCCCTATCGATATGGCCTTGAGAGGAAACAGTAAGTTCCTCTATGTCCTCAATTCGACGGCACATACCATTGACGTGTTGCGTGTCGATCGCGGCAATGGGCAGCTCACTCCGGTGACGAGCGTGTCTGGTCTGCCCGCAGGGGCGAACGGTTTGGTGGCCAGGTAACGGCGTGCCGTGCGATCCGCCGCGTGAGCCATCATGAGCAGGGGAGCCTCGCCCGCGCGAGGCTCCCCTTATTCACCCGATGCACGTGGAACGTGAAACCGCCCCCCCCGTGATGGATGTGGCGGTGCCGGCGGGGTCCGAGTCGGACAGGGAGAAAGGTTTGTACCTATCCATTACGGCATCCATAGGGCCGGGAGCTTCAACCCGAGCAATCGAGATTGGAGAAGCCCCGTCGCCAGAATTGTCATCAAGCCAATCTGTGAGTGATGGAAGATGAGTTGGCTCGACGGGCCATATCGTAATTCGGTCAGGATACGAAGTGGAAGGAACGCGGCATGATAGTTCTGACTCGAATCCTCGCAGGTCTGATGCTCTTCAGTCTTCTCGTTGGATGGCCACCGGTCTCTGCGGAGACCGGTGGCAAGGCTCCGACGATTACAAATGAAACATGGTTGAACAGCGCTCCGCTTCATGAATCCGATCTCAAAGGGAAGGTCGTCTTGGTGGAGTTTTGGACATTCGGCTGCTACAACTGCCGTAATGTTGAACCCTACGTGAAACACTGGTATCGGCACTATGCCGATCAAGGGTTTGTGGTCATCGGTGTTCATTCGCCTGAGTTTTCTCACGAACGGGATGTCGATCGTGTTCAGCATTACGTCACAGAGCATGAGATTCGGTTTCCTGTCACCATCGACAACGACTTTTCGACTTGGAACAAGTATGGGAATCGCTACTGGCCAGCCATCTACCTTATCGACAAGCATCGTGTGATCAGGTACGTTCGAATTGGCGAAGGA
>JANOJM010000127.1:0-8433 GCA_031418735.1 Nitrospiraceae bacterium
GGACCAAGACCGGAATCGTCTTTCTTAAGACCCCGATCGGGCTGCTGACCCTCAGTTCCAAAACAACGCTGAAAGATCTCAAGGCCTCACAGGAAGTGCACTTTTGGGTGCATGATCGCCATTCCGTCGTAGAAGTCCGAAAGCGGACCGACGGATCGCTCGTCCATCGCTTCCTCAGCGGGCCAATGACGTCCGGGGGCGATACACCGAGAACATTACGATTGTGGGGGCCTGACGGTGACCAGACTGTCAATGTCGGCACGCTGGAAGAACAGCTCACCAACCATCGCGAGGGAGATCCGTTGACCGTCGAAGTCGATGAAACGAATACCATCATCGGGGTGCATGACCTGCAATTTGACCTGCAGGTCAGCCAGGCCCCGCCGGTCGGCTCCGATGTGCAACTTCTCCTCTCTGGAACCATCACCAAGCTCAAATCAAACTTCGTCTTTGTCCGCACCCCCGTCGGCCTGGTCATGCTCAATTCAAAGATCGGGATTCCTCCTGTAAAGGTGGGGCAACCGTTGACAGTGCATATCGACCATGAGCATGTGACCGTCACCCTCCCTCCCACTAAGACGCCAACTCCTCGTCGCAGTGCCTCACCGATGCACTAACCGGGCAGCAGGCTCAAACAATCCTGCAGCTTGTCTTGTTCAATTGGACTGTCTGGCCTGTCTCGTTTAATTGGTTTGTTTAGTTCATCGAGTTGGTCTTGTTCAACCAAACAAACGAGACAAACCAAACAAACCAGAGCAACCAGCCGGCTTGGCTTGACAGGTCTCCAACCAAGCCCCTAGACTTCGCGCCAGCCATGCGCACCACTGCTCCAAAGACGCCGCCCCAACGCCCGGCCATGCAAGAGTCTGGCGAATTTGATAGGTTGTATCGAGATTATGTCGATCTGATTTATCGTTATGCATACCGTCTGTGCGGCGAAGCGGAGTCGGCAAAGGATCTCGTTCAAGAAACCTTTCTCAATGCCTACCAAGGGCTCAAAGATTTTCGAGGCGAGGCGCAAGTCTCCACCTGGCTGTACACCATTGCCTCACGGGCCTGCATACGGATGCGGCGCAAGCGCAAAGGACAGCCGGAACACGAACTATCACTCGAAGAATTCGTGCCCACCTCCGAGGGAGAGTTTCGACTTCAGATCCCAATGGACGGGCTCAGCCCCGAAGAGGCCTTGCAAAGCAAGGAGCTTCGGCAGGCCCTTGAACAGGCGATCGATAAACTGCCCCCTAAATATCGGATGGCCCTGGTGCTTCGCGATATGGAAGGGTTAAGCGCCAAAGAAGTAGGAGCCATTATGGGCTTGAATGAGCGCGCCGTAAAATCTCGGCTGCACCGAGCACGCTTGTTTGTGCGGCGGGAACTCAGCGCCCGCGGCATCACCCATCACGATGACCACAAGCCAGGAGGCATGCGTTCATGACCAAGAAAAAGACGTCGGCGCCAAAAAAAGGGGCCAGGCCTTCGCCTCACAGCCATACCAATGACCGGGGCCACTGCCTGGATCTGCTCCGGCAGTTGTCTGCCTATATCGACGACGAACTCCCTTCCGATATCTGCCAGGAAATACGCCGGCATCTGGGAGCCTGTCCGAACTGCGAAGTCTTCATCGCCTCACTCCAACAGACTGTGACGCTCTGCCGGCATCGCCCTGCTCCACAGTTGACGTCGGACGACCGGATGAACATGCGCCGCGCAATCCTCAATACGGCCAACGCACGGTGAAGAGGACGTTCTGGTTCATATATCTGGCACTCGTGCTGGCGACTCCCGCCATCGCACTTCCAACTGAAGCCGATGTGGAGTCGGTCACTGTGGAGATCCGCTCGCGGATGTTCATCCCACAGCACGTCCACTTACATCATGATCGCAAGACCGTGCTACGGTTCCGCAGCCACGACACAGAACTTCACACCGTGGTCGCCAAGGAGCTTTTCCTCAGCGCCGACCTCAACGTGGGCGGCAACGGAGCCCCGGAGTTCGGACCGGATGGACTGAAGCGAGTGATCATCCCGGCTGAGGGCCTCATTGAGTTTCAATTCACACCGGCACATACCGGAACCTTCTCGTACCTGTGCGACATGCCGGGACATAACATGCAAGCCGTAATCGTGGTCGAATGACCAGATAGAAGTCAGGCCAGGGGCAAGTGGCACGAGGCGAGAGGAAAGACATTTCTTCTGGTCGCCCCAGCCCTAGCCTATTTCAGATCTTCAAAATAGCGTGGTACAGTACCGCCTTCTTCTCACCCCTTCTATTAGGAGCCTGTCCGACAAAATGAGCCTACAGATCCTCCAACGTGGTTGGTTCAGAATCCTGTTCCTTGCAGGATCCCTGTCGATGGTCGCGGCAATGCCCCTGGTCGATGCCCCATCGGCATCAGCCGCTGCCACTATTAAGAAGTCGAAGCAGGCCATCACCTCAGCTGAAACGACGGCTCAACGTTATGCCGAAGCAATGGGAGCGGGAAATAAAGTGGGCGTCGGCCAGCTCGACTTCGCCTGCCAATATCCCCTCGTGGCTGCAGCCCCGCATGGCATCAAGACCTATCCGACCGACTCCAACCCAGTCTACGACTCCTGCTGGCAGCGCCTACGTGAAGCCCACGCCCCCACCCTCACCAGAACCGATGTCGGCATGGAGGTCTTGTGGCCCAGCAATGGAGAACTGGTCTTTTTCAGTGAAGACCTGAACCGCTATCCCGCTTCAGCCTTCGTGACCGACTTGTTGGGTCTGACGCCGCCGGGAACCGGCTTCAACGTTCACATTCTCGAAAGCACATCACTCCCTTCGGCCTCATTCCGCCTTCGACCGAATGGCCCGATCGTGGCGGCGCCGACCACCTTGGTAAAATTATCTATCAGTTACCAAGATCCCCTGACCGCTCCATTGACCTACGCAGCTGGTTCGGTCAAGTGGACCAACACAATCAAGCGGACCAGGCGCGCGCTAAAAGAAATCACCGTTCAATGGGTTGTCCTCTCCGGGCTAAAGAAGCATGGCTTCGCAGGCGACACAGCAGTCGTGAACCTTCCCGTCACCAGCGGCTCCATGTTCGGTAGCGGCAGGCAGGAACAGATTCCATTTGCCACAGAAACCAGCCATGCCCTACCCCACTCGCTGGTCTGGTGGGGACCGACGGACAGCCCGGGACTCTTGACCGCTGCGGCAGCTCGCGCCGCCACCTTTCCTGAACTGCGTGACCGCATCGCCCTGTTGAACCGTGTGCTCATCATCGATCCCCATCAGCATGACGCCCTCATGGTACTGACCCAACACCTCTACGCCGTCATCCTGCGCGAGGCCATCCCTTTCCACAAACTCACGGTAAAGGATCAGGCACTGGCCTTGGTCGTGAACGAACATTTTTGGAATATCTATTCCCAATCAGTGAGAGTGGACCTGTCGCTAGGGATGGAGATGGGTGGGTTCGACAAACCGACAACCGCCGACTATCTGTACCGTATGCTCTCAGCCATGCAAACCTTGGCTATCGTACGGCCGGATCAACTCGATAACCGATTTCGATTAGGCGTGGCATTGCGCTGGAATAACGATCAGGAAGCCTCGATCGAAACCCATCGATCCTTAGTCAAAGCCATTCCGGCTGAGCGACGAGCCGGCAGAGCCGAAGCCTTGCTGCAATTGGCCTGGTCCCGCGTCAATAAAGTGGCCTGGAACCGCATCCTCGACGACTTGAATATACGGGTTGCCTATCAGGATGCCGACGAAGCGCTCCTGCTTGCCGATCTGCCGCTCGATAAATTCATGGCCGAATACACCAAAGCCTACAGTCTGCTGTTCACCCCGGACAGGGACAATCGGGCACTCTTAGAGCGGCTGACGGAAGCTAAACGATGGTTTGATGAAATTCCAGGACAGACTCCGGATATCTGGAACTTCTTCATCGGGGCAGAATCGATGAAAGCGGTGCTGGATGCTGATCCCATCTTCCAGCCAATTCTGGCTTCAGCGGAAGACAAGAAGGGGTGACAATCCAATTCGCGAGATCCTAGCCCTTTTGCGTCGTGTACCTTGCTCGACCATGTTTAGGCTCAGTGCAAACCCATCGAATCTGCGTTTCCCACCAGTTGATCTATCCACCCCTGAGGGGCTACTCGCTGTCGGCGGCGATCTGCGACCAGAACGGTTGCTCGAAGCCTACCGCCACGGCATCTTCCCTTGGTACGACGAAGACCAGCCGATCTTGTGGTGGTCGCCCGATCCCCGGACTGTGCTCTTTCCTGAAAAACTCCACGTTTCGCGCAGTCTCAAGAGAAGCCTCCGTCCAGGCCTATTCAGCGTCACCCTCGATACATGCTTCCGCGATGTGATGCAACAGTGCGCGGGACCAAGACCGCAATACCCGGACGGTGGAACCTGGATCACGGCAGAGATGCTCGAAGCCTACACAGGCTTACACGAACAAGGGTACGCGCATTCCGTTGAGACATGGAAAGATGGACAGTTAGTCGGCGGGCTCTACGGCGTGGCACTGGGCGGAGCGTTCTTCGCTGAGTCGATGTTCACCCGAACATCCGATGCCTCTAAGGTGGCCCTGGTCTCGCTCGTGCGTCAACTGCAAGCCTGGGGATTTCGCCTCATGGACTGCCAGCAGTCTTCCCCCCACGTCACCGCCCTAGGCGCCGAGTCCATCCCCCGCCACGACTTTCTCCATCATCTGGCATCAGCACTCCCCCTGCCTGAACGGCATGGGCGCTGGCAGTTCGATTGTCCGTGATGTAAGTCGTGAGCCGGCAGCTCAGCAATTATCTTTGGTTACTGAATACGATCAAGCAGATGAACCATTACGCTCTGCGATCACGCTAAATTTATTTCTTCTTTTCTCCCACTGACAGACTATCAGTCATTGATTTGGACAGCTGGATGCCGCGAGCAGATCTCACCTTCGCCTTGACGCTCTCTGGGCTCCGCGCCATACTGCGCCACCATGCGCGCCCTCGTCGTCATATTACTCCTGACTACACTCGTTCTCCACTCTGAGCAGGCACAGGCTTCTCCTCCAAGCGACACTTCGATAGCAGACCTGCAAACTGAGGCAACCCAGGGTGTCGCGAAAGCGCAGACCAACCTCGGGTTGCTGTATTACTACGGGCAGGTTGTGCCGAGGGATTACACGAAGGCGCGCGAGTGGTTCGAGAAGGCCGCTGCCCAAGGAGACGTGGACGCGCAATATAACCTTGGGGTGCTATATGACTTCCAGAAGGGCGTCCCCCAGGATTTTGCAACGGCAAGGCACTGGTATGAGCAAGCCGCTACGCAGGGGCACGCGGGCGCTCAGAACAACCTTGGAGGGCTCTATGAATTCGGACATGGTGTGAAGCAGGATTCTGTGCGTGCCTACATGTGGTACCACATCGCAGCATCCCTCTCGACGAATGACCCGCAGAAGGACATCGCAGCAGAAAATCGAGATGAGATCGCCGGTGGCATGACTTCCGCACAGATTTCAGAAGCCAACAGACTGACGAGTCAATGTCAGGCGCGGCAGTTCAAGGGCTGCCAGTAGTGTCCGTCGAATTCCATTTTTTCCGCACCCCGCTCGCAGTAGCCACGCAGACACCATGTGCAATCATCCGTAACGACCAGCCCATGCCATTCCCTCCACAAGCTGCCGCGAAGCCTATCCGGGCATCCTTGAACTTCTCTTCAAACTGGGGCACACTCTAAAAGTTTGGACGATCTCTCAGGAGGAATTCTCAATGACACGAATAATCCTTTCTATGAGTGTTGGGCTCCTGTTGACTGTTGGCACGGCGTGGGCAGGACCACTCAAAGATACGACTGCTGCAAATCCACCCGGTGATCACGCGACTGCGTTGAAAGCATTTCAATCGCTTGCAGCCCAAGGAAATGCGGAGGCGCAGAACAATCTCGGAGAACTGTATGCCAAGGGGCAAGGCGTGCCGCAGGATTATTCGCAAGCGCGTCAGTGGTATGAGAAAGCCGCGGCGCAGGGGCATGCGCTCGCACAGAACAACCTCGCAGAACTGTATTTCGCAGGTCTAGGCACGACACAGGATTATGTGCGGGCGTATTTGTGGGTAAGCCTCGCAGCAGTACACATGAAGGGTGAAGAGCAGAAGCAAGCCGAGGAAAATCGAAACGATGTCGCCGGGCGCATGACTCCCGAACAGATTACAGAAGCCAAGCGGCTCACGCAACAGTGCATGGCACTGAAGTTCAAAGGGTGCTGAGTCGGATGTACCACTCTCTCTACACCCCAACGCTCACGCTACACTCGCAGTAGATCTACAGACACCCTTCGCAATCGTCCGTAGCGACCAGCCAATGCCCCTCAAGTGCCGCGAAGCGCTCGGTCTGGCCGATCTGCCACTCGATAAATTCATGGCCGAATACACCAAAGCCTACAGTCTGCTGTTCACCCCTGACCGAGACAAGCGGCACCTGGATCACGGCGGAGATGCTCGATGCCTACACGACACTGCACGAACAAGGCTATGCCCATTCCGTCGAAACCTGGCAAGAAGGACAGTTGCTCGGCGGGGTCTATGGAGTCGCGCTAGGCGGAGCCTTTTTCGCAGAGTCGATGTTCACCCGTGCATCCGATGCCTCGAAAGTCGCCTTGGTCTCGCTCGTGCGCCAACTCCAGACGTGGGGATTCCGCATCATCAACTGCCAGCAATCCTCCCCGCATGTGATGGCACTGGGTGCGGAGGAGGTTCCCCGCCGGGAGTTTCTTGATCATCTGACTGCGGCACTTAACATGCCCGAACGACACGGGCACTGGAAATTCGATCTCAGATAGCGAGATCGACTTAATACAACCATTTTCCTTATCTTCCAGTACTTGAAGCAATTCCCTTGTCATAGGATTTGAGCTAAACTGCATACAACGAGCACGGCCTCTTCAGCAATGAGCGATAATTCAAAAATAGAATGGACTGATGCAACTTGGAATCCCGTTAGGGGATGCTCCAAGGTCAGCCCTGGGTGCGCAAATTGTTATGCGGAAACATTTGCCGAACGTTTCCGAGGCGTTCCCAACCATCCTTATGAATATGGATTTGATCTGCGCTTGGTACCAGAGAAGCTGGCAGAACCAATCCGCTGGAGTACGCCCAAGATGGTCTTTGTGAACTCGATGAGCGACCTCTTCCAGGAAGATGTTGCCGACGAATACATCGTATCGGTTGTTCGTGTCATGCAGCTGGCAAACTGGCACACGTATCAGGTACTGACGAAGCGTTCGGAACGGATGCGAGAATTGCTGGAGACTAAGCTCAAGTTTGCTGCGGCCCTGCCTCATATCTGGTGGGGCGTCAGCGTCGAGAACCAGAAGCATGGGCTCCACCGCATTGATCATTTGCAAGCATCACCGGCAAGAATTCGTTTTCTCTCGATAGAACCGTTGCTCGAGGATTTAGGAAGATTTAACCTCACTGGAATAAACTGGGTGATTGTCGGTGGTGAAAGTGGAGCTGGTGCCAGACCCATGAAAAAGTCTTGGGTAGTTTCAATTCGCGACCAGTGTCGAAAGGCCAAGGTTCCTTTCTTCTTTAAGCAATGGGGTGGTGTTCGCAAAAGTGAAGCCGGCCGCTCCCTCGACGGCAAGACCTACAGTGAATTCCCGCAACGCGCGGAAGCACCCGTCATGGACCATCAGCGACGTTTGATTGCCATTGAAAAAATTGAATCCCTGCGTCCCGCTGGTGCGCCCCATTGAGCAACGGCGATTTCTACATCGACCGCGAACAGACTCAGGTCAAACACATCATCCTTGAAAATTACCTTGAACGCTTTGCAATCATTGTTGGGTCACGCTGGGACACCATAACCTATGTTGATTGTTTCTCAGGGCCTTGGAAGGTCAAATCAGAAAAGTTCGAGGATAGTTCATTTGCGATTGCCCTTGAGCAATTACGCAAAGCTCGCGATATCCACAAGAAACAAACTGGTAAAACTCTAAAGCTTCGCTGCTTCTTCCTCGAGAAAACTCCATCTGCCTATGCAAAGCTCAAACAATTCGCGGACCAACAAGATGACGTCAAAATAGAAACAAAAAACAAGAAACTCGAGAATGCCATCCAGGACATCCTGAATTTTGTACAGGATGGCGGTCCTAAGTCATTTCCTTTCATATTCATAGATCCCACGGGGTGGTCTGGATTTGCACTAGAAACCATCACTCCTCTTTTAAAATTAGATCCCGTGGAAGTACTGATTACTTTCATGACCGAACACATCCGTCGTTTCATAGAGTGGCAGCAGGAACAGAACCAAGAGAGCTTCATCAGGCTTTGACCTTCCCCCAATTCCGTGGACACCGGGTTAAGCCACTGCCGTCCTCGCTTCATACTCGGCTGGGGAGTGATAGCCGAGGGTCGAGTGCCGGCGCTTCCGATTATAGAACACCTCAATGTACTCGAAGATATCCCG
>JANOJM010000128.1:0-2759 GCA_031418735.1 Nitrospiraceae bacterium
AGAGCATGACCAAGTCTTTGTACGTCCAGGAATCTATGAGGACAAAGTCTTTATCACGGGGCGACCGATTCATTTGGTGGGGGCCGATCGAGACAAGGTACAGATATTCTCCCGCCGTGGTGGGCCCCTCTATCTACAACAGGTTCCAAGCGGTCGCATCTCCGGCATCACGTTTCGCTACGTCGGTAGCGATCAGCATTCAGCGATGAACCTGCTCGATAGTACTTGTGTCGTGACACAGTGCCGTGCCACAGAAGGTATTCTGTCCGGTGTCGTGATTTACGGGCCGCAATCGCGGCCGACATTTGTTGAAAACGAAGTCTGTGGCAACCGCGAATCAGGGATTTTCGTATTTGCAGGGGCACAGCCGAGGATTGCCGAGAATCTTTGCCGAAGCAACCACCATTTCGGTATTGCGGTGCGGGATCCTGGAAGCCATCCTGAACTCGTCAGGAATCAGTGCCGAGAAAATATGCTGAGCGGCATTCTCCTCTTTCATCACGCAGAGGCGCTCCTCGTCGACAACACGTGCAGCGAAAATCAACATTGGGGGATGGTAATCACTCCCGACTGCCACCCCACTCCCGGTCGGGAAGCGCTCGACACTTCAAACATCCTTGCCCCCAATCCACGCGGGACCTTGATTGTGACGGACCAGCCATTAGGTGACATCGGTCGATGATGGGCCTAACCAGGTCTATCTCGTTTGTCTGGTCTATTCGGTCTGTCTCGTGTGTTTGGTTGAACGAAACTAACAAGACAGGCTGGCGTAATTTGTCAGTATTCTGCTACGGGAGGAGATTGGCCGAGTGAGTCCCGGAGGCTTCGTGGAGGTGGTATGCGCTGCCGCCTTGCTGTTTCGCTTGATACATAGCCAGATCGGCATGCTTCAGTAATTCGTCGATAGGATGATCATCCTGAGGATAGATCGTAATGCCAATGCTGATGCCAATGGAAATGCAGTGCCCCTTTAACTCGAACGGCGTGGCAATGGATTCTGTGATGCGTTTTGCCACCACAAGAATATTCTGTTCAGAAGAAACTCCTTCTAGAATAATCGTAAACTCGTCCCCGCCCATCCGGGCCACGGTATCGACTTCCCGCACACAAGTCTTGAGTCGTTCAGACACGGCCTTGAGTAATTCGTCTCCTATGTCGTGGCCGAAGGTATCATTCACCAATTTAAATCGATCGAGATCGAGAAGCATGAGACCAATCATTTGTTGCATGCGCTTGCTTCGAGCCGTGGCTTGAACCAGCCGATCTCGAAAGAGGGTACGATTCACCAGTCCGGTCAAGTGATCGTACTGTGCAAGGTAGGTCAGATGTTCTTCAAATCGTTTCCGCTCAATAGCATAGCGAATGGCGCGAGCTAAAAGCTCGGGATGCCCCTCACCTTTGACAAGGTAATCCTGCGCCCCCTGTCGGACGGCTTGAAGCGCAAGGCTTTGGTCGCTCACACCGCTCAGGACGACAACGGGGATCGTCGGACTGGCTGCATGGACCTCTCTGACTGTCGGGAGACCAAAGGCATCAGGGAGAGACAGATCCAAGAGCATGGCATCGAACCGCTCACGGCTGAGAAGCGAAAGTCCCTCTGCGAGTGTCGTCGCCCTGGTAACCTGGAACTCCTCCGTGCTCCACTCAGAAAGGAGGTCCTGCGTGAGCTGCGCGTCGACGTCATTGTCTTCGATGAGGAGTACTTTAATCATCCGATACCTTCACTATCGGGTAAGCCCTTGAGTCTGGCAGCTAGTTTCTAAGTTCGAACCGGTAGCTTGTAACGAATCGCAACTATGAGAGACTCAATTATAGCCAAGAGACGAGGGAGGATAAAGAAAATGCGGCAATACGGTACGGGAAAGGCGTGATGCTAGAGGAGGCCACGCCACGGATAAGCATGCCAGTTAAGACTCACGATACCTTCCCCCCCCCCAAACTACGACCGCCCCTTGTAAGCAGATGCAAGTCCACGAGATAGCTGCTTAGAGCCAGCAAGGACAGGAAACGTCACGGCGGATAGCCGAAATGCGGACAGTCTGGCCTCAACCGGCATGCAGTACTTCAGCTCGACGGCGAACCTCTTCAGCCTTTTTCGATTGTCCGAGGTTGTCGTAGAGTGAGGCGATGTTCGCATGCAAGTGCGACAAGAGTTGTCCCAACTGGGCTTCCTGTGCGATCACATTCGCTTCGAGCGCCAGTTTCTTCTCTTCACTCCGGCGGAAACGTTCCTCAAGCCGCTGTATGAGTTGGATCCAGCCCTTGATCTTTCCAGAATCCAGCTCAGGGAGGGCCGGCAAGGCTTCAGCTCGATCGAGAGATTTTTCGGTTTGATTCATCCAATTGATGAAGACGAGAAAATCACCAAGCGTGATTTTTAGTGCGGATGAAGCGCCTTCTTCTTCGATAACCAGATCCTCCATTACAACTCCTTGTCAAATAGATTATTTCGAATGCGATGTAGAAGATGAATCAAATACTTGAGCCGAGAATGAGCTGCCCCATAAGCCACACTCAGTAGTGTTGGGCGAGTAATACTGTGCCGGCAGTGATATTGTCAACAGCTCCTTTGAGGAGCTGGGCACAGGAAGTCTTTCCTCAACTGTCGGCATGTGGACGAAGTCAAAAAAGGCAGTATGTGGATGATGTCTACCCTTGAGGCGAGAGGGGCGGAACGTTTGGATAGATCCCTCGCGGGAGTCGTTCGGAACCGATGGCCCCTTCGCAAGCATACCCTGGTTCGAAGGGCCAGAGGAGGG
>JANOJM010000129.1:0-14758 GCA_031418735.1 Nitrospiraceae bacterium
TTGTCTCGATCAAGGCTTTCAAAAAAGCCGCGTCGCTCGATGCCAAAAATCCCGTCATTCTACTCAACCTCGCCCATGCCTACTGGGAACTGCGCGACCCGGCTATGACCCAGGAGTTTCTGGAACAGCTGGTCACCCTGGCTCCGAACGAGCCCTTCCCCCATCTAGCCCTGGCTGATCTCTTTCAGGGACGGGATCAACTCGGCGAAGCGGCGCAGCATTTCGATCACGCCACCGCCCGTGCGGGCAAAGACCCAGCGGTGCAATCCTATCTGCGAAACGTCGCAGCCAAAGTCCGCGGAACCGAGAAGAGCGAGGCCCGACTGACCAGCCGAGACAGCGCGCACTTTACCGTGAAGTTCGACGGAGAAGCCGATCAGACGACATGGACTGCTGTATTGGAGATTCTCGAAGAGGCCTACCGGGAAATCGGCCAGAAGTTCGGTCACTTTCCCTCAAAGACCATCGTGGTCGTCCTACATGCTAAATCCACATTCCAAAGCGCAACTGGCAGCCCAATGTGGGCCGACGGCCTCTTCGATCCCGTGCTCGGACGCATCCAGGTTCCTGTGCAAGGCGCCTTGACAGACCGTGCCTGGCTCACACGCGTCCTGCGGCACGAGTTTGTACATGCCCTCCTGCACGACCAACTCGGCCAAGCCGGTAACGCCGTTCCGACCTGGCTCAATGAAGGCTTAGCCATGGAATTATCCGGAGATCGCTGGTCGGATCTCGATCAGATTATGAAGCAGGAGTTTACACTGATCCCTCTACCGGCCTTGGAGGGGGGATGGGGAGGACTCTCCGCCGATGCCGCGACCGTGGCCTACCTGGAGGCGCACTCGGCCGTACACTATCTGATTGATCGCTTCGGTATGCATCGAGTGCAAGAACTTCTCGCACACCTCAAAGCAAGGCAGGGACTCTCCGCCGCCATGCAATCGCAGCTCTCGCTGTCGTACGAGCAATTCCAGTCCAGGTGGGTGGATCAGTTGCAGGAGCACGGGAGGAAAGGTTAAGGCTCAGGTCAAGGCTGAGATTCAAAAATCTGATCTTCGCTCAACCTTAACCTCAGCCTGTTTTACTTACTGGGTGGCCTTGGGAAGGTCTGTTAGATCGCTTCCTTTCTCATCCCCTCTGGCGCCTCACCACGCCAAACCGGCAGGTTTTCGGCTTCATCATCGTATCCGGCTGCCATGTCTGTCCCCTCCACGCTCGGCTCCATCGTGTCTTCCCATAGCATCTGCCGGCCCCGATCATCCATCATTCGAATGCGAAACTCGACCTGCTGTGATGGGCCTATCAACCCCTCTGTCTGGCCAATGACGGCTCTGCTGATTCGTTCTGCACGAGCAAGCGGGCCGACTCCGGTTGAGAAATGGTCGGTCCACACAAGTTGTCCGGTTGCCGAATCGACAGCACGAAGGAAAAACTGGGGTTGACCACCGATGGCGCCTCGGCTGCGGACCTGGGTTACGGTTGCCTGTGGCGGAGCAAGGTGGGCCACCGCCCGGTGGCTGGAACCGGATTCTTGATTGCCGATGCCGAGGTTCAGAACACCTTCCCAGAGAAACTGGCCTGTGGCCGAGTCATAGACGCGAAGCCTGAAGGCTGAAAGTCCATCAGCACCCGGACCGACTCCGCCCGCAAAAATCCTCTCACGCGATTGACTTCCCGTTGACGTTGCGTCCTCTCTTACATTCAAGTCATATGTTTCGTCGGAAAGAATCACGCCGGTCTCGGCATCGTAGGTTTTGACAGTAATCGTTGCCGACTCAGCATTCTCATACCCGACACCGGCTGCCACGACCATCTTGGGTTTCGCCGGCGCAAGGGACGACAGATCGGCAGTCCACGCTGTCGACGGAAAGCCGGAACCGACCATGGCACAAGCGATCAATGCGCCGTAGCAAGCGTTCCTTGTCCGCCCATCGGTCGGACTGAACCACTCCCTCGCTTCACCTATCGCCCCAGACAGCCGCTGGATAATCGTCATGTGCGAGTTCTCCTTCGCTTGTGCTGGAGTCTCTCATTGACGGCTTGCAGCGTAAATTCCCCACTGTGGGGAGATAGCCCATCGAAAGGGGGGGAGGGAGACAACGTATTGGGAATGTTCAATGATGAATGTTGAATTGTCCGGACTGGCGAGAGGAAGAGATTTGCGGTTATTTTGGCGGTGTCTTTTGACCTGCTTTACTGGCGCTCTCGGAGACTTCTGCTAATGGGACTTGGCCGAAGATGGAATAGCGATACCGGGCCACAAACCAATACAGTAGATAGCCAAATGGCTTAACTACTGGAAAACTCAAGAGGACTAAGATGACCCTCCCGCCCTTGATACCAGGCAAGAGGGCCAGAAAGGCATCGAGTCCACGGGCAATTTCCCCATTAGGATGGACCAGAAAGGCGGCGTTGGGACGACCAGGCTGATAGCTCTTCCCCAAGGCCTGCTTGGCCTCTTCGCTCTGATACGGAACCATCCGTACCGGGGTAGCCTCCGCATGAGTTTCCAGTTGCTCAAGACCCTTCTTGGCGGTAACGCAGAGGCGACATTGGCCGTCGTAGACCAAGAGACAGGCTTGAGACTCTCTGTCAGATTGATCCGCCATCGCCAATACCCTTCGCAATCACCCACTCACCGGTTCGCCACGAAAGTGTGCTAACCCTCCAGGCAAGGGGCGCGAGGCTAGTGGCTAGCGGGAAGAGTCGTGCTTTCGACGTAAAGTCTTCACCCCTAGCCTCTGGCCCCTTGCCTCTCGCCAGAATGACGGAGTCCTATTGCTGTGCGAAGCAAAACAGAGATATCATCCCGTCCATGCGACATACCTGGACACTTATCGGTCTACTTGCGGGACTCTGCCTTATCGGAGCCAATACCACCCAGCTGATACCGGCTGCGACGGAGGCCGCCCGAGTCGGATGGATGCTGTATCTCCTCGCATTTCCTATCGCCCTCGCGGGCCTCGTGTGGATGGGATGGAGCTGGACCGCGATGGCCTGCGTCATCTATGGAACGATAGGGTTGGCCTTAGACCTTGCCACAATCACAAGTATCCTGGGCGGGCAGGGCGAACCCGGCGCCCTGTTCCTCTTCAGTGCACTGAGCGGGATCGTGAATTTTTCATTGATGCTGTTCGGTGGACGCGCGTTTTTTCATTCGCTCCAGGGGACCGCGCTTCCAGTATCCCGTCCTCCCAGTCCTCCGTCCCCTTCTTCATCCGCAAGACCTTGATCCGTTCAAATCCGGCTTCCGTCAACCAGGCCCTCGTCTCAACTGCCGTATAGGTGTTGCCCCTCTCGGTGAACAACAACATCGACAGGGCAAAGAGACTCGCCTCTTCCGGGAACAGACCTTTTCGGTCATGGAGAAAGGCATCCTGAATCAGCAGGCGCCCTCCGGGATTCAATGCAGCCAGTGCACGCCGAAACAGCGCCTGATTATCTTGCGGCGCAAAGATGTGGAGCACGTTCGAATACCAGATAACATCATAGGAACCGGGAATAGCTTCCGTCAGCAAGTCCAGCGGCAGATAGGAGAGTCGCGCACCGGCCTTGTGAGTCGACGCAATCTCCTTCGCCACCTCGAGGGCTGCGGGACGGTCGCACACCATGGCACGAAGCATGGAATTTTTTGCGAGGAAGGCCATCGCATAGGTGCCGGGACCGCCGCCAAGATCGAGCAGAGTCCGCGCGCCATGCAGGTCGATTTGGGCCACAATCTTCGGAGCCGTCTCCAAGGTCCGGTGATGCATCGCCCAAGTAAACCCGCGACGATAATCCGGCTCATCCGGCTTGTCGTGATCGAGCGGCAATCCCGTCTTCACCGACTCGAGCAAGCGTCCCCAATCAGTCCAATGGCTCGTGATCAGCCTGAGATAGTCCCCTCGGTAGGCAGGATGGTGCGCATTCAACGCGGTGGCGCTCAACCGGCTGTTCCGATAGGTCTCGCCCTGTTTCTTCAACAGACCGACCATCGCGAGATTCCGGCAGAGAATGCCCAGCCCCCGCTCACTCACTTTCATCTCACGAGCCAGATCAGGAATCGTCCAGGGATTCGTCCCGATGGCTGTGAAGATGTCCAGTTCGATGGCGGCGATCAGAACCCGCGGCAACCGGTAGGCCGTAATCGCACTGCGAAGTTCGTCGAACGTCGCGATCTGCTTTTTCACCGAGAGACGCCGATCGTCTTCACACACCAGCGCAGCAAGTCCTGAACGGCTGTAGGATTTGTCAGGTCTACGTTCCGTTCGAAGCGAGCGGCCACATAGTCATCGTTCATCTCAGTCTGTTCAGAAAAGCCGGATTTCAGCAGAATCGTACGGTACTTCGAGACCGCCGGTTGGATGTAATATTTGGCCTGCTTCGCGATCTCGTCGGTGCCAAGATCCTCCGGCGTCCCATCGGACAGCAGCGTCATCACATCCTCCAGCGCCATGCCATACTGACAGAGCAGCAGACCGTCCGGCGTCAGTTCCAACAGCCAGCCATCGGGGCCAAGATCCATCGTCAACGCACCGCCAGCTTCCAATTCCTGCAGTTGAGGGAATGCAGGGGACAGCAAGTCCTTGAGAGATGTCCAGGTCGGCGAGGCTTCGTCACTCATACAGATGTCCTTTCCTGCGATGCAGCCCCATCCTGACCCAAGAGCCTGACACGCAGGGCCGCCAACCGCTGAATATTCTCTTCAAGTTTCGGCAACTGATATTTGCGATCCATATCGACCACCAGTTCAAGAAGATCTGTAGCCTCATGCAGTTTGCCGGTCTCTTCATAACATTGGACCAACAGATACCGAGCGCCGCCTGTCCTCAGCTCATCGCGTGCGCGCTCGGCAATGGATTGGCTGGTTTGGCAACAGGCGATGGCATCGCCGTAGCGCTGCTGAAGTAAAAACGTCTTGCCGATCATGCGCCAGGCGTCGGCAACGCCGCCGTCATTTCCCAATCTCCGCATCAGAACCAGCGATTGTTCATAGTACCCGATCGCCTGCTCGAACTCTTTCGTCTCCCGCGCGACCAAGCCAAGATCTGAAAACAGCACCGCCTTGCCCGCCTCGTCGTGGGTCTTGCACATGAGGTCCAACGCTTCAAGATAATAGGCCTTGGCGCGATCCCATTCGCCCGCATCGGCTCTGAGATTCCCTAAATTACCCAACGTCGTCCCGATCCCTTTTTCATCTCCAAGCATCTTCTGGAGTTCCAAGACCTCTTGATAGTAGGTCTGGGCTGACTCCCGGCGCCCGCTGACCGCACTGATGTTTCCGAGATTTCCCAGCGTGGCCGCCAGCGCCCGTTGATCACCAGTCAACCGGTCGCATTCCAACGCCTTGGCATAGCACGTGTAGGCGTCGGTATAGAGCCCGCGTGAGAAATGCACATTGCCCTGGCGATTAAGTTCTTCGGAAAGTCCGTTTCGCAGCGTCATGATGAGGGCTGGAGCAATCGTTCAACGGCCTGCTTGGCGCCCGTGAGGATCGAGACGCCGTCGCCGACCAACAGACTATCGAAATTGTACTTGAGAAGGCGGCGTAACCCCTCTCGGGCCTTTTCCACATCGGCATATTTCTCAGCAGGCAGCATACTGACGGAGCCGGCAGGCTTCCCGATCAAGGCATCGCCGACAATCAGCACACCTTTGCCCTGCTGAATAAACAAGGCCGACTCACCAGGAGATTTCTGGCCTGTTAATTGGACGACCCAGATCCCGCCCGTAAGTAGTTCGCCGTCTTTAAACGTTTTGGTCGGCTTGAGATCCATCTGAGCCGCATCCGCTTCCGGCACGTGCAGTTGACAGTGGAACTCACCTTGATACTTTACCGCTTCACGCGCATGGTCCCGATTCGTCACGATGATGTAATCGACAGGACCGTTGCGGAGAATCACCGAACTCGCATCGCCCGTCATTGGCGGAGGATCGATTAGAATCTTGTGTTCCCCGACCGTCAAGAACAGCCCGTTGAAATCGAGCTGCTTCTCTTCAGAAAACCAAGACCATTGCCAAATGCCGGGAAGCAGATTCTTCATGAGATACCTAGGTTGAGGCTAAGGTTACGGTCGAGAATTTTGCTCAACCTCAGCCTTGACCTTAGCCTTCCTATAGTGCTGCGATGGCATCTTTAACGGTTTTTGTCACCTTAGCCAAGATACTAGCTTCGTTGGGCAGATCGATGATGTCGTCTTCCGAGACCGTAATGAATTTTCGATTCGGCCCCTTCGTGAGGGAAATCAGAAACATGCTATTAGAAGGTGTCACAGGAATCACCACCTGCACAGCAGCATCAGTCCCCTTCACCACCTCCAAAAACTTCTGCTTCCCCTCTTCCATCTCATCCATTCGCGTATGTCCTTCCACGCCCATCCATTGGAGCGAATATTACCGCGGGTGGCGCCGACCTGGGAGTCCAGCCGCCCGCAGCGGGGTCCCTACACCGGGCGGGGTGCGAGGACGGCTGGGCTCCCAGGTCGGCCGACAGGACCCGCTACATCTTACTCTTCGCTCCAGCCAACAACTTTTCGACTTCCGCCACAATCGCCTCTTCACCGGCCAAGTCCATATTGCCGACTCGCTGCCATCGAATCACACCCTGCCGGTCGATCACATACACATTGGGAATAAACTTCCCTCCGCCGTACAGTTTATCCGTCACCTTGTTCGGATCGAGCAAGTAGGGATACGTGACTTTCACCGGAAAGACGGACAAGAACTCCCCGACATTCTTCTTGGAGTCGCCGGAAGAATTGACGCCGAACACGGCCACGTCTTTTCCCTTCGTCATCTCAGAAACTTTTTGGAGTGCAGCCCCTTGCACCATACATGGCTCGCAGATATGAAACAGTCCGAGCACCATAACCTTCCCCTTATAGGTATCCAGCCCCACTGTCTCGCCGGTGATAGCCGTCAATGCAAATGACGGCGCCTTCTCACCCACCTTGAACAGCCCCTCGGCAAGGACGAGCTGGGCTGCAAGGACAGGGACCAGCAGCGCCCCAAGGATGCAGAGCATGCGTTTCATCATCGCCTCCATTTCATGGAAGTGCTGAGTTCTGAGCGCTAGGACTATCGACCCCGCTCAGCACTCTTAACTCAGTACTCAGCACTTCCTGCCACGCCATCCTACCATGCAGATTTTTTGAGGGGCAACGGGGCGGCTAGGAGTATCGGGCCTGAGGAGAGGGTCGACAAGACGATCTGAAAAGAGAGCCTGCGCCAGAACTGCGGTGCTTAACGGAATTGGAATGGGCCTGCGACGGGAAAATGGCACCGGTGTATTCGATTACTCGTTCCGGAAATCACATGATTCGATCAGTAGGCCTCAGGATCTCTATGCCGCAAGCTTCTCTAGTATTGGGGTAATCAGCTTTGGCAACTCAAGCACATCTCGTCCAAAATGCAGGCGATAACAGTCTACTTGTTGGACCAAACGGGCTAACGTCTGAAACTGACGCCGTGAGATCTCCGAGTCGTACACGAGCAAGGCCTGCGGCAAAATTGCTTCCAGCGCCCTGCTCTTCGGCAACGGCTCAAGCCAGCTGTGCGATATGTCGGCTACATGGGGCAAGAGCATGATGGCAGGCTGACATGCGTCACCGACCGAGGTCTGATACAAATCCTCGGCATGAAAAGACCGCTTAGGCAGACCGGGATGAAGTATGTGATCCGGAGCATTCCGCAGCTCAGGGAAAAATGCCGCCGTTGTTTCAGTCACGCCAATCTTGACGGGAAAGGGAAGCATCTCTACATGCGTCCCAGCATCTCGAATCAACGGATGATCATCCGAAAGATAACGATATCCCGAGCGGAGCAGCGAGATAAAGGACGTCGTCTTGCCGCGGCCGCTATTTCCTGGAATCAAGACCCCACACCCGTATTTCTCCAACGCGGTTGCATGGATCGAGTAGAGCCCCTGGCGCCGCAACAGTTCGATCAAGGCGAGGTGAAACAAATACTCGATCATGTTCTCATGCAGGGTATCCGGTTTGATCAGATAGCCATCAGCCCTGCCCTGTGCATTGTCTATCACCAGGACTCCGATATCGAAAAAATCCGCGATCAAGCGGCTCCCATCCTGCATCACTTCATAGGGCAACCCGGTCGGCCGCCGATCCCCGACCGCTTCGCCCGTTCCGGAAGATAGTTGACGCGCCGAAGCTGATATCGTCAGCGGAATGTCCGATCGGTCCCGCACAGCCTGAAAACACACTGTGAGCGGGGCTGCGGCCCCAATCGAGTCTCGCCGAAAATGCCTCAGCAACTCGTACACCGGCTGGGCCAACGGGAGCGACGCCGTGGCATATCGTACCGATGTTCCGTAGAGAGAGAACAGATACTCGGTCATAGGCCGTTCAAGCACGTTCATCATCATGCCATCCCCTCGACTGAGAATTGTCACACGTTCCCCTCAGAGGGGTTGAGAATGCGGGCTGGCCGATTCTTTTGAACCAGCCAGCCCCTTGCTTACTGAGTCGAGTGCCTGTTATCGCCTGCGCCATCCCTGGCGATAGCCCGAACTTGTCGCGGTAATGTCCCTCAACAATTCGTGCTTCACAAGAACCGGCTGCACGTACGATTCTTTCTTCTTTGTGCCCATTCTTCTTCACCTCCTTTCCTGTAAAAGTAACCCTTCTTCGACAAGCTGGTTCGTCAGAGCGACGAGATCGTCTAAAGCTCGATCGGGAGAGACTTCAAAGCAGTCACACAGTACCTCATGGATGTCTCTCATGGTGTTGCGTCCAGTGCATTGGTCCCAAATGGCTGTACCCAGGCGGTTCAAGGTGTAATAGCGCCCGGTGTCCAAAGCCAACAGCACCGTCTCTCCGTCCATGGTTGTGCTCTGCACATCGGGATGGGGCGTCAGAACGGTCTGGGCAAGCATAACCGCGTCGGTGGCAAGCTCTCGTGAGGACGAATGGGGAGAAACAGGCAATAGCTTCAGCATCGGCATACCCTCCTGTGTCTATCAGACTCTTGAAAAAATCAACCGGCGCGTTCTCGCGCCGCTACATTGCGGCTCCCTGTGCGTCAGCGTTGCCCATTGATCTTTGGAGTCGGCAAGAATCCGGATCGCGTATAGTGACCTCTTTAGGCGCAACCTCAGATCCGCCGATTCATCCAACATGGTCGAAATACTGCGTCATGTTGTTGTGAAGACTACCTTGACCGCAAAATACTTCCTAGCTGCCATTAAGTGGGGTGGCACCCAACTTTAGTTCATCGGTAGGACTACGGCTTCATGTGCGGACGAAGAAGCAAACTGTATCGCCCTCTGTACCATAGAGGCACAAGGGATCGCACGGCCTCGCGATTGAGTGCCACATTGCGCCGGCTTACACAGCCGAATTGCAGTGGCCCTTTCAATCAACAATATGAATCCGGAAGGAGTTCGCGTTGAAGGCCGATGAGGCTACGGCTTAATCGGCAGGAGGGTGAGACACGGCTAGAAACGACTTGTTGGCCATGTACCCCGATGGCCCCACTTGTTCGCCAATCCTATTTTAATACGCTGAGCGATCCTGCTCATAACATCGAAGCAAGCTTGACGGCGTGTTCTGCAACTCAGAAGATTCGCCAGCAGATCCAGTAAGACCCATTCGTACAATGAATTCTCTTCCACATCGACAATAAGTGCAGCGTTCAGACCGATGTGCTTGACCAACCGTTCTTCCAACGGTAACAGTGAAAATTCATTCCGCAGTTGCCTCAACGCTTCGACGGGAACAGGCGCGCCCAATGTATCGCGCACCAGGCACAGCACCACATACAGACGCTTGTGTGCATCGCCAAGGGCCGCCACCCTGAGCAGTTCTACCCAATCCAACTCCTGGCCAAAGCGACGAAGCAGTTCCGCAACGTCATACAGGCCGCGCAGTTGCCCCAGGAATCGATTGGGACTGGAAAGGTGGAGCACCAAGTGCAACAACATATGCTCCGTGGATAATGCCAGGCACGGTACCGTGGCAATACGGACCGGCTGCGCACGCGCCCACAATTGATCGATCGGCAGATCCATAAGAGCCGTGCGCTCAATGATATGCCAATGGATCTCAATCGTCATCGAGCCGTCAGAAGTGACGTACGGCACCATGTGATGATGGTGCTCTCTATACCACTGCTTGTCGCGGTAGCTCTCGTTCGGCACGAAACCCAGTCGTTCAAGAATCGCTCCTGCCCTGTCAAGACACTTCCTTTCTACAAGTAAATCGACATCCGCCATCGTTCGCAACCCGATATGCCGATACACAAGCTCCGCTAAGGCCGCACCTTTCAGCACGACAATCGAGAGTCCATCACGGGTCAACGCTGCTAAGACCGTTTTCAGCTCCGCATAAACCCTCATGTTTCTGGCTTGGCTGGAAAAACATTCCTCCTTGCTTCGTCGTGCAATATCTACGGGAATCTTGTCCCGCAGACCAAGTTCACCAAGTCGGGCATACAGCAACGGCCCGACTCCAAGCTGGCAAGCAACGTCAAATAACTTCTCCCAGGACAGCTGAGGATGAGTCACCTCCGATAGTATCTGTCGCGCTGTCCTGTTTGTGGCAAGGCAAGACAGCAGCACTCGACTTTCCAATGGGGAAGGATTCGTCATTATCATTACCCTCGTGAGTGACTCTCTACGGTCGCCCACTACGCGCACAACGCCCCGATTGCCGGATGATGCATCGCCGCTACTGATAATGCTGGGCTTGAGTGAGGAAGAGCCTGGCATATAATCCTTGTTGGCGCATTAAGTCGTCGTGCGCGCCTTCTTCGACAATCTCGCCCCGATCAACGACAAAGATTCGATCGGCCATTTTTACAGTAGACAGCCGATGACTGATCAGAATCGCCATACGCCCGCGGGCAAGTTCGTGAAACCGCTCGAACAGTTCCGCTTCTGCCTTGGCATCCATTGCGCTGGTAGGCTCGTCGAGAATGAGAATTTGAGAGTCGCGAAGCACCGCTCTGGCCAGCGCCACCTTTTGCCATTCGCCGATACTCAGTTCATGCCCACCATCGAACAGCTTACCGAGCAATGACTCGTACCCCTTCGGCAAGCGCTCGATGGCCTCATGGACTCCAGCCTGTTTGGCAGCCTGGGTGATGGCAGAAAGGTCGACGTCGGGGGATCTCACGCCCAAAGAAATGTTGTCTTTTGCCGACAGCTGAAACTTCACGAAGTCCTGAAAGATCCCGCTGACGGCGCCGCGTACATCGGCGATGGGATAGTCCCGAAGATCTACCCCATCGATCGTGATGCGCCCCGCGGTCGGATCGTACAGACGGCACAGGAGCTTCACCAGCGTCGTTTTCCCTGAACCATTGGCCCCGACGAATGCGACATGCTCACCGGGGTTGATCATAAATGTGACGCCCCGTATCGCCACACGCTCTTCATGCGGGTATTGGAATGACACGTGATTGAACGTGATCCCCTGCCTGATCGGTTTGGGAACCGACTTCGGATGCGCGGATTCCGGCAACCGAGACTGAATGCCCAGAAACTCATTCAACGTGGTCAGGAACAGATTGCTCTCGTATAGGCTCGAGACACTCCTCCCTAAGCTGTCCAAGAATCCGGAGGCGCGCTGCACCGCCTGAAAAAACATGACGAGATCGCCCACGGTGAGCAGGCCCTGAAACGTTCGGTACGCCACAAAACTGTAGACGCCGAACACACCGGCCACGCCGACGATCTGCGAGGCAAGGCCCGCGAGCGCCCAGCGGCGCTCCAACGCAATCAGTTCCCGCCGCAGCACCAGTCGCGCATCTTGGAACCATTGGCGCAACCGAGGGCCGAGATCGAACAGCCTGATTTCTTTTGCTGCAGTCCCTTGCGTCAGCAGCATGTTGATATACCAGGCTTTGCGTTCAAGCGGCGTCCGCTCCCGCTCCCAGGCAAACAGCCGGTTGGACTGCTGTAGGCGAACAAGAAAATACGGGATGACCGTCAGCATCAACACCGGAATCACCCCCCAATGCAGCCACCAGAGTATGCCCGCAATAGCGAGCAATGAGATGGCATCCTGGCTAAACTGGAGCAAGTCGTTGAGGATCGCAGTGGGGCGATAGGGAGCTTCTTCCTGAGCGCGATGCAGCGTATCTTGATACTGCGCATTCTCGTAGTACTCAAGATCGACTTCGACGGACTTCTCCTGGAGGAGCGCATGCATGTGATCAGTCACGACTTGCGCATGAATCTTGGACAGAATGGAGGCAACGACGGTAAGCATGGCGCTGGCCGCCGCGACACCAGCTAATCCAGCAAGGATCGTAGTTATCTGCGTCAACGAAGCTTCAGCAGATGGAGTCTTGAGCCCTTCGGTCACAGCATCGATCAACAACTTCGTCAGGTACAGCACCGCGAGGGGAAGGAGGCCTTGGATCACACGCACCACGACACTGCCGACGGCCAGGCTCGGACTGCTCTGCCACACGAACGAAATGGCGTGGCGGAGCGTCAGGAGGAAGGGGCGTATGCGAGTCGGAAACATAGTCATAAGCGACAGGGACAGGTGGAAAAAGCCTCATCAGGACGTCGGCGTCCTGTTTCTCTGATGCTGAATGGCCGCGCCCGGCCTCCCGCCGGCTGCCGGATCCTGAGGATACGAAAAGGTAACGGTGAAACGCTGCCAATGCTGGCCCATTTCGTAAAACGGATGGCGATCCAGCGTGAGCCACGCATGGCCGTCAAGACTCGAGACTTCTTTTCTGACACCACAGTGAAAGAGGACCGGATACGCTAATCGCCGCGCGAACCAATAGAGGGCCAACGACCGCGGAAAGCAATTCCCTCTTTTGTTATAGGGAAACAGTTCAAGCCAGCGATCCACGTAGTAGACCAAATCCCCCATCGCTGCCTCGTCAGGCGTCCCGATCATCGAGCGAGGATTCAATCGGTCCAGCACCAGAGGCAAACTCTCGGCCCGCAACAGGAGACGAACCCACAGTACAACCAAGCCCACGCGAAGCACAGTCCAGTACTTTTTCACGAGTCGGAGCATGACTGGTTGAGTGTACCAAGGCTGGATGAGAGATCCAGCTTCTAGTGGATTCTTAAATCAGGGAGGGTGAGTCTACGAGCCCACATGATTCATGACGGTTCGTCACGATATCTCTCAGGGCCAATGACGCAGAGCTGTAATCACAGCAGCCAGCGTATCAGTGTGAATCACACGTAGATGAAGGTACGAGCCGCAGGCGAGTGACCGCTTACTACTTTCCTAAGGGGTGACTGGAATGATCCCAACTGCGCGCGATATTCCACCCGCCCTGACCTTCCCCTCGAAAACTAGACGATTGGCTGGGAAGTTGACTTGTGCTGTAATGAGCTCCACAGGAGGGCGCTTGGCCGTTCCCCGCACCTCTTTTTCAGCAGCCTGCGCTAGAGGGATGGGTCGAAGAGGCCGAGCTGCCACTCTTCTGCCCGAGTCAGCGGAATGGGGTAGCGTTCGGTAAAGCAGGCGTTGCAGTATTGGTCTGGTGTGCCGGGGGAGGCATTCAGCATACCGTCGAGACTCAGATAGGCGAGGCTATCGGCCGTGATGTACTTCCGAATCTCTTCGGTCGTGTGACTGGAGGCGATGAGTTCCTTCTTGGTGGGCGTGTCGATGCCGTAGAAGCAGGGAGAGACAATCGGCGGCGAACTGATGCGCATATGCACTTCTTTGGCCCCGGCATTGCGCAGCATCTTCACAATTTTACGGCTCGTCGTGCCCCGCACCAGCGAATCATCGACCACAATGACCCGTTTTCCCTCCAATACCTCCGGCACGGCATTGAGCTTGACCTTGACACCGAAGTGACGGATCGACTGTTCTGGCTCAATGAACGTGCGGCCGACATAGTGATTTCGTATCAACCCAAGTTCAAACGGAATCCCCGCCCCCTCGGCATAGCCGAGCGAAGCAGGCACCCCGGAGTCCGGTACGGGAATGACGATATCCGCCGGCACCGGCGATTCCTTCGCCAGTTGCCTGCCCAAAGCCTTGCGCGTGGCATAGACCGCGTTCGCGCCGAAGATCTTGCTGTCCGGCCTGGCAAAGTACACATATTCAAAGACGCACATGGCAGGACTGGCCGGCGCAAAGGGCTTATAACTCGTCACACCTTTGTCGTTCAGTACGACCAATTCGCCGGGCTCGATCTCGCGGACAATTTCAGCTCCGAGCAGATCGAACGCACAAGTCTCCGAAGCCACGAGATAGGTATCGCCCAGCCGACCGAGACAGAGGGGCCGGAACCCATGAGGATCGCGGACTGCGATGACCCCCTCATCCGTCTGCAAGACGATCGAAAACGCTCCGCGCACCTGGCTCAACGCATCAATGATGCGGGCCAGTAACGTATCGGCCCGCGAATGGGCGATCAAATGGATGATGACTTCACTGTCCGAGGTGGATTGAAAGATGGCGCCGTACGCTTCGAGCTCGTGACGCAACACTTGGGCATTAATGAGATTGCCATTATGGGCAAGAGCCAGATTCCCAAACGCAAAATTGACCGAGAACGGCTGGACATTCTTGAGATCGTTCCCCCCGGCTGTGGAGTAGCGATTGTGACCGATCGCCATCGAACCGATTAATTGATCGAGCGCCTGGGGATGATAAATATCCGCAACAAGCCCCTTCCCCTTATGGACATAAAACTGCTCGCCATCGCCTGAGACGATGCCGGAGGCTTCCTGTCCGCGATGCTGCAAGGCATACAACCCAAGATAGGTGAGATTTGCCGCTTCCTTGTGGCCGTAAATACCGAAGACGGCGCATTCGTCGTGAAACTT
>JANOJM010000130.1:0-4870 GCA_031418735.1 Nitrospiraceae bacterium
CAAATCGCTGGTCAATTTTACGTCGGTCACGGTCACGGACTGCACGCGCGGATCCTTGATTTTCCGCATGAGGATATCGGCCACTTCCATGCGGATTTGATCGGCGACACGATCGGCCCGATGATATCCGGTCTTGGCCACCGCACACTCCATCTGGACAGGCCGTCGTCACAACAATTCCACTCGCGATTGGACGATTTCCACCGTAGGGACACCCCGAATCAGGTTCAGCGCCTGATCACATACCTGATTGACATGTCGCCCTTCATTGGCCACGCAGGCAAGCCCCAACACGGCCTTCTGCCACAAATCTTGTCCGTCGACCTCGGCCACGGAGAGATTGAACCTCTCCCGCAATCGATCTTTAAGACTCAACAGCACCCGCCGCTTATCCTTCAACGACTGACTCTCGGGGATGAATAACTCGACCGTACAGAGTCCGACGATGATACCCACGGGGCAGACTCACGCCTCAACAGGCTGCAGAAAAACTCGGTTTATACGCAAAACCCCGTTGAAATATGACAGACGGAACTAAGGCTCCAATAACCCCAGGATGCTCAAAAAGGCTGTCCAGCAAGGCCGCAGCAAGCGAAGAGGCGAGGCGTACGCTTCGGTACGTTGAGCCTCTGAGCGAAGCGAGAACGAAGCTGGCGGACTTTTTCAGCATCCTGTTAGAGCTTTGCGGCAATCTTGTCGATAGCATAGGCTTCGATGATGTCTCCGGCTTTGACATCGTTGAAATTCTCGACGCTGATTCCACATTCATATCCCTGCTGCACTTCACGGACGTCATCCTTGAAACGACGCAACGATCCGAGCTTTCCTGCATAGACCACCACGTTGTCGCGAAGCACTCGAACGCCGACAGCCGCACGGGTGATCGTACCATCCACCACATAGGCCCCCGCAATGACACCGGCCTTGGACACTGTAAAGACCTGTCGCACCTCGGCCCGCCCCAACGTCCGCTCCTTGAGCGTCGGTTCGAGCAGCCCTTCCATCGCGGCCTTAATTTCGGCCATCGCGTCGTAAATAATGGTATACAGGCGGACGTCGACGCCTTGCTGTTCAGCCAGGGCGGAAGCTTTCGGCTCCGGCCTGACATTGAACCCGACAACGATGGCGTTCGACGCAGCGGCCAGCAACACGTCTGACTCGGTGATCCCGCCGACACCGCTGTGAATGACGCGGAGCTTGACCGCGGCGGTCGCAAGTTTTTCGACGCCGGCCGTCAGCGCTTCCGCCGACCCCTGGACGTCGGACTTGATGACCAGCGCCAGCTCCTTGACCGACCCTTCCTTGATTTTGGCAAACAGATCGTCCAGCGTGACCTTCGCCGAACCGGACAAATCGGCCGTTCGCTGTTTCCGCGCTCGATCTTCCGCAATCTCCCGCGCAACCCGCTCGTCTTTGACGACCTGAAATACATCGCCGGCTGACGGCACACCCGGAAGTCCGGCCACCTCTACCGGAATAGACGGACCGGCCTCTTGCACCTTGGCCCCCATATGGGTAATCAGCGCGCGAACTTTCCCGCTAAATGTTCCAACGACAAATACATCCCCGACACGGAGCGTCCCGCTCTGCACCAATACCGTCGCCACAGGACCGCGCCCCCGCTCCAACTTCGCTTCTACCACCACACCCTTCGCCAATCGATGCGGGTCGGCCTTGAGTTCAAGCACTTCGGCTTGCAGGAGAATCATCTCCAGCAAGGTATCCAGGCCCGTCTTCTCTTTAGCCGAGACCTCAACCATGATCGTGTCGCCGCCCCAGGACTCGGATATGAGTCCATGCTCGGACAAGGCGTTTTTGACGCGATCGATATTGGCGCCTGGCTTGTCGATCTTGTTGATGGCCACAATCATCGAAACGGATGCGGCTTTGGCGTGATTGATCGCTTCGATCGTTTGCGGCATCACTCCGTCGTCTGCCGCTACGACCAGAATGACGATGTCGGTGATCTTGGCGCCACGGCCCCGCATGGCGGTGAAGGCTTCGTGGCCCGGCGTGTCCAGGAACGTCACCTGTTTCCCGCGTACCGCAACCGTGTAGGCGCCGATATGCTGCGTAATCCCACCGGCCTCGCCTTCCGCCACCTTCGTTTGCCTGATGGCATCGAGCAGCGAGGTCTTGCCGTGATCGACATGGCCCATGATCGTGACAACCGGCGGCCGCGGCTCAAGCTGGAGATCTTCCTCCGTCTGCACGACGGATTCCAACAACTCTTCTCCGACCTTCTCCGTCGAGAGATCGATCTTGATCCCGTTCTCTTCCGCAATGATCACCGCTGCATCGATATTCATGGTCTGATTGAACGTGAGCATCTGGCCCATATCTATCAGCTTGCGCATGATGTCGGCCGGGCGCTGTCCGATCAGCTCGGCAAATTCCTTTACCGTCATGCCGGGCGTCAGCTTGAAGCTCTTCCTCCGAGGCTTGGTCACTTCCCCCGGTGTGCTGTGATGCACATGCTTGCTGCGATCGTCGCGGCGCTGCTGCACTGGGATGGCACGAAGATCCTGCCAGCGAGCCGCATCTTCACGGAGCCGAAGCTCTTCTTCTTCCCTTGTACGGCCCGGCTTACGGGCTTTCTTCCCCTTCTCTTTCAGACCCTCGGCCTGCATCTCTTCAAGAGAAAGGGTTTTCTTTTTTCCTGTGATCACATCGATGCTTGACACGACGGCGGGCTTGACGGGGATCGCGGGAGCCGGAGCAGTCACAGCTCCCATTGTAAGATTGGGCTGACCGGGCATCGCAGTCAGATCAACAGGCGCAACGGCTGCCGTCTCGGTTTGCAAAAGCGCCGCCGGTGGCGGGCTGCTCACGAGGGTATCGATGAGCGCTCCGCTTACGCCTGCCGATTCAACCGTAGGCAGTGGCGCGGCCTCTTCGGTCAAAACGTCATCGGCTCGCTTACGCTTGATCAGAATACGGCGCTTGTCGGACTTAGGGGACGCGTCCGTTACCGGAATCGCCTGGGCCGACCCGGCCTTGCTTCCCGCTGCATGACCGGAAGCCACACCGGGCTTACCCCGCTGGCCGGAACCTGCATCGGCCTCTGCCGCCTTGCCGGTCGTTGCGGTGGACCCTTTGAATTTCGGGCCGAGTTTCTCCAACGCCTTCTGCACCACGTCATCTTCCAACGCGCTGCTGTGCGATGAGACGGTAATACCCATCCGCTTCAATTCCGGGATGAGATCACGGTTTTCCACCCCGAGCTGCTTAGCCAATTCATATACACGCATGAGGATATGACACCTGCTCCGCTTGATCTGGTTTATTGAGCATCCGACTCTGCCCGGGCCTTTAATTCCTGCTCTCGGGCTTCCTCTTGCTGATGCAGCGCTTCGGTTTCCTCCGCCAACGCCGCCTTGATTTCTTTATCCCGTTCGGCCTTTTCTTTCTCATATTCCGTCGCGCTGATGATATCGATCTTCCAGCCGGTCAGACGAGCGGCCAACCGCACGTTCTGACCATTCTTCCCAATCGCTAACGACAGCTGGGAATCTGCAACGACAACCAACGCCGACTTCTTTTCCTCATCGACGCCGACCTTCTCAATGCTCGCAGGGTTCAACGCCTCGGCGATGAAGACGCGCGGGTCGGAGGTCCAGGTGATGATGTCGATTTTCTCTCCGCGCAGTTCGCGGACAACCGCTTGAACCCGCGATCCCTTGATCCCAACACAGGCCCCGACCGGATCGACCGCCTTCTCACGAGACGTCACGGCGATCTTGGTCCGATCACCAGGCTCCCGCACGATGGACTTGATCTCAACGATTTTTTCGAGCACCTCAGGCACTTCCAACTCGAAGAGTTTCGACACAAACTGCGGATGGCTCCGCGTCAAAATGACCTGGACATCCTTTGGAGTCCTGCGCACTTCCAAGAGCATGGCCTTCACCCGATCACCATTGCGATAAGTTTCCCGTGGAATCTGCTCCTGAACCGGCGGTACCGCCTCGGTCTTACCCAGATCCACCAGGTAGTTCCGGCGCTCCATCCCGAGAATGATCCCGTTGACCAGATCTCCTTGCCGCGTAGAGTATTCTTTTTGAACCGCTTCCCATTCGGCCTCACGGACCTTCTGGAAGATCACTTGCTTGGCGGTTTGCGCGGCGATCCGCCCCAAGTCGCTCACCTCGATGAGCGACCCGATCTCGTCGCCGACCTCTGCCTCGCTGTCAAACTGGCGAGCTTCCTGGAGAGAGACTTCGGTTTTTGGATTGGTGACTGCATCGACAATGGTCTTCTTCGACACGACGGAGATCTCACCGGTCTTGGAGTCGATCTCGACTTGAATATTCTCAGCCTGCCCGAAACGTTTCTTAGCAGCCATTTGAAGGGCCGCTTCGATCGCCCCGAGCACTCGGCTCTTCTCAATGCCCTTTTGCCGACCAAGTTCGTCGATGACTGAAATCAATTCTCGATTCATAGCTCACTCTCCGGCGACTGCTACTGCAGCCACACTCCAATACGGGCGGTATGCTCATACCGCGGTGATCAACTTCGGTAAGGCCTAAAACGTGACGACGCGCCGCGCTTCAGCGATCGAGTCGAACTCAAGGATGACCGTCCGCTCAGGACGCGGATCGCTCACCACGACCATGACTCCTTGTTCATTCACTTCCGTCAACACTCCGACCACACGCCACTGTCCGTTGATCGGCTGCTTGAGCTTCACGCTCACTTGCTTCCCCAGTGCCCGGCGATAATCCTGAATCCGTTTGAAGGCCCGATCCAGACCCGGCGAGGAGACTTCCAGCGTATAGGCATGAGGAAAGGGATCAGCCACATCCAATGCCGGACCGATCGCGAGATGTGCACGCCCGCAATCTTCTACCGTGATGCCGCCCGGCTTATC
>JANOJM010000131.1:0-1840 GCA_031418735.1 Nitrospiraceae bacterium
TGAACTATGTCAAATGCAATCTCCAAAAGTACCCAGAGCTGGCCACGCTTCGGAAGCATCTCACCCCCTACGTGCCGGAACTGCAATGAATGCCGTGAGGGGTGAGGCGTTAGGCGTCAGGCGATGGGGAATTGAACCCCCTTACCCCGTACCCCTTACCCCTCACGGTTCGCCATGAAGGCCATGATCCTCGCAGCGGGCTTGGGGACTCGGCTGAGACCGCTCACGAACGCGATCCCGAAGCCGCTCCTTCCCATTGCCGGCACACCGCTCATTGTGTGGAATCTGTTGTTGCTGAAGCGGCACGGGTTCCATGACGTGGTGATCAATCTGCATCACCTTGGACCGATGATCGAGCAGGCGCTCGGCAACGGCTCGCGGTACGGGTTGCGGATCATCTATTCGCGCGAGCCGACGATCTTGGGCACGGGAGGCGGACTCAAGCAGGCAGAGCCGTATTTTTCCGGTGAGCCGGTGTTGGTGCTCAACGGTGATACGCTTGTGGATCTCGATCTCGGCGCGTTGTATGAATTTCATCGACAGCGAGACGCCATGGCGACGTTGGTTCTGCGCAAAGACCCTGAGGCGGCACGGTGGGGTCTGGTGGAAATGGATTCGGATAACCGCATCGTGCGGATCACCGGACGTGGACTCACGGATCAGGCGCCGACTCAGCCTCGCATGTTTGCCGGGATTCATGTGCTTCGTCCACGGCTGCTGCGAGATGTCCCGAGGGGCGTGGCCTCGACGATTATCGATCCCTATGTGGCGGCGATTGAGCGGGGTGAGACGGTGCTCGGGTATGACTGTGAGGGGTACTGGTCTGATATTGGAACGCCGGAGCGCTATGCGCAAGCCGAACAGGATGCCTCAGCCGGTCGTATCACGCTTGCCTCAAGGCAGCTGTCTCCCTAGTAGAATGCTCTCTCGTTCATTTGGTTTGTTTGGTCTGTCTCGTTTGTTTGGTTGAATGAAACTAACCAGATACACAAAACAAACTAAATAAACCAGATCAACCGTCCCGTCCGCTACCGTTAATTTGCCTCTTCTTTCCCCTTCAGTCGTTTGACCAAGCGGGCCAGGTACGTGCGTTGGAGCTTGAGGCGGTCTGCTGCTTTTGTCTGATTACCCTCCGCTTCTTCAATGGCTTGTTCGATAATGTAACGGCTATGTTGGTCCATTGCCTCATGGTACGGGAGAGAGGAAGGGGGGCAGCGTTCGCCCGGTGAAGTGCGGTCTAGGCTGTCCAACGACAGCATATCCGGATTGATGGTGTCCGACTGATTCAAGACGACGGCTCGCGCGACGACGTTTTCCAGTTCGCGAATGTTGCCGGGCCAATAGTATCGACGCATAGCTTCCATTGCCGCAGGGCTGAACATGATACCGGGACGTTTTGCTTCTCTGGCATGCCGGTTTAAGAAAAACATGGCCAGGGCAGGGAGATCATCGGGCCGTTCGCGGAGCGGAGGGAGAGTCAGGCTGATGACGTTCAAACGGAAAAAAAGATCCTCGCGAAACTCACCGGTCTTCACGGCCAGTCGGAGATTTTTGTTCGTCGCGGCAATGATCCGGATATTGATCGACACGAGGCGTGTGCCGCCGACTCGATGGAATTCCCTGTCTTGGAGTACGCGCAGCAGTTTGGCTTGCAGTGGGAGCGACATGTCGCCGATCTCGTCCAGGAAGATCGTGCCACCATCCGCCATCTCCAGTTTGCCCTTTTGCAGGCGATCCGCGCCTGTGAAGGCGCCGCGTTCATGCCCGAAGAGTTCGTTTTCGAGCAGCGTTTCCGTGAGGGCAACACAGTTGATGACCACCAACGGCATGTTCTGACGCA
>JANOJM010000132.1:0-21600 GCA_031418735.1 Nitrospiraceae bacterium
GGCTGCTGCGAAATCTGTCCACCAGCCTACTCACACAACAGTTCACGGAACTGACTGCCACCCTACGCGTCAAAGAACAGATGCTGGAAAAGGCGCGATATGAGCTGAACGTTCAAACCGCTGCGATGCAGCTGCTCGAAAGCAAGATGATCGAATCGGAAGAGCTCAGCCAATCCACGCAGCAGGAACTCGCGGCACGAAACGACCGCCTTCTGGCGCTTCAAGAAGAACTGTCCCTGCGCTTACAGAAGCTGACGGTTCTGGAAGCGGAAGATACCTCTGCTCGCCGCCGCGCGAGCGAATCTGACGTGCTTGCCTCGACTGCACAGGCGGAAGAGGTTCAGCGGTTGCATCTCACCAGCCAAACTGCCCAGCAGACACTCGCCACGAACGAGCAAGAACGACAGAATCTTCAACGTCGCATCGTCGAGCTGGAAGCCGGCATTTCAGAAGCCGATCTGCTGCGCGCGCGCCTGAAGGAACTCGAGCCGGCCCAAGGGCGAGTCCATTGGCTGGAAGTGCAACTCTCCGATCGAGAGGCCGAGCATCGTGCCGCATTGCACCGACTCGACAGTCAACTGGCCGAACGAGACCGGCGCATCGATACACTCGAACATTTCCAACAACAGTTGCAGGAGCAGGAGGCATCGCTGACTGAGTGGGAGACGAAATATTCCCATGCCCTCACGCAACACGAAGCGCAGATTGTCACGTTACAAAACCAACTCGCAACACAAGATACACTCCAAACCCGGCTCCGGCTCGATGAGCAACTCCTGCATGAGCGAGACGCACAAATCCATGCCCTGCTGCGCCAGGTTCAAGAACTGGAAAAGCAACAACTGACAAGTCAAATGAAGCTGGCGGGAGAAAAGCAAGAGGAGCAAACCCGTCTTCGAAAACGCCCGGCCGAAGTCCAGGCCCCTGCCCGTATCAAAGCCGATAAGAAAGCCGTGGAGCCTCGCCAGACCGGTCAGAATGGGAGTCAGCTGAGCCTGCAGATAGAACAGGCGAAAGCGGCAAAGAATCCACAGAAAGACGACCTGAGTAAGATTCACGGCATCGGCCCCGTCTTTGCGAGAACCCTGAACAAGATGGGGCTGTATACCTACGTTCAGATTGCACGCTGGAAGCCGGAGGATATTGACGCGATTGCAAAGAAACTCTACACCGCCCCAGACCGGATCAAGCGGGGCAAATGGATCGATGAAGCTAAAAAAGAGCATTACCGCAAGTACGGCGAGCAGCTCTGATCAGGACGTTGCCAGAACCTCTATGCCCGCAACTATACGAAATTATAGACGATACCATCTTCTCTTGGCGTGAAGTCTCCGGCCGTACAACTGCATTCCAAAACTCAGGTGGAGCATCCGCATAAGACAGCGCTGTCGCGAGCGGCGGGACTTCATGGTTTTCGACGGTATCTCCCAATGCCTTAGAGAAACCAGCCTTTCCGAACGCATCCTGTCCAGATTCAAATATTAAAAAAATATTGGGCTAAAAGTGGCTCCTGCTACCATTTTTTCACTTATGTGGTAGGTTTTACTGAAGCTTACAGGTGTCAGTATGTCCAAGGGGTGATCCATGAAGAGTGCAGCAATTTTAGCAGCTGGAGTTGTTGCATTTGCCCTCCTTGCCTTTTTCTGCCTTCCTCGGCACGCTCCTCAACCAATGGCTACGGCCGTTCCCATCCCTGCGAACTTTCATGCGCGTGTTGAGTATGGAATGCTGATCCTCCGTGGCTCACTTCCCAATGAGGCCAGCAAGGCCGCAATCCTTCAGCAGGCCCAAGCGCTCTATGGAACCACGCCAGGAAACGTCGTTGATGAATTAACGGTAGATTCGAGAATGGGGACTGTCGCCTGGGCTGACAACGTCGCCCAGATCCTCCCTGTCTTAGGGCAAATGAAAGAACGAGGCTCCATCATCATCGACGGCCGCACGATCGTCGTCAGTGGCCAGGTCGGCGGCGATCGTGCCAAAGCCACCGTACTACAAACTATTGCCCCTCTGACGCAAAAAGGGCTGGAATTAGAAGATCGTATTCTGGCTGGTCCAATCACGGCGGGTCGGCCTACGAAAGCTCCAGCAACAAAAGTTCCTATAGTGGTGGTGGCCTCATCACCAAAGGGCCCCGCCTCCGCTGTCCTATCCCAGAAAGTTTCTGTCACGAAGCCCCCCTCTCTGGTGCAGGACCAGATCCCAAAGGCTGCATCTCTGCCGGTAACCCCATCACCGGCCGTTCCATCGCTGACTGTCGCCTCCCCCGCCTCGCTCCAGAAGAAATTAAATGAGATCCTCACTCGTTCGTCTATCGAGTTTGAATCAAAAAGCACAACGATAACTCCCAATAGTCTTGCTACACTGGACCAGCTGATTGACCAATTACGGCAGTTCCCTCCCATGCCCATCGAGATTGGTGGGCATACGGACAAATACGGCGAGCCGGAGTATAATCTTGAACTCAGCCAGCACCGTGCTGATACCGTGCGGCGCTACTTTACCATGCATGGCCTGCCCAAGCAGTTCACTGCCGTCGGCTACGGCGACTCACGACCGCTGACAGTGAGGGGGAATCGGGCCGCCCTCCAGCACAATCGGCGCATCGAGCTGCAAGTGAAAGGACAGCCCCAGTTATGAGCATATTCATCAACCAAATGCTGGGATGCCTGCTCATTGCCGCAGGAATCGGTGGAGCAGTCGGATGGCTACTGAGGCACATTTCCGCCGGCAAGGACGCACAGCTACTCGCCGACGTCACTGCCATGATGCGGATCAAAGAACAGATGCTGGAGAAGGCCCGGTATGAACTGAGAGAGGCCACTGCGAAATTGCAGACGATTGAAAGCCCCGTGACCACACCCCAAGGAGTCGAGCTGCAGCTAGCCGAGCGAGGCCGACGCATCGGCGAACTCGAGCAGCACATTTTGCAACTGAAGATGCAAGCGAAAGACAACGAGTCTCTCGAAAAAGCAGCCTGATCGTAACTCACCCAGACATCAACCCTATCCCCTGTCTCTCAACAAGCAACCATTTCTTGTCGGGCGGGCGGAAATTCCCGTTGCATTTTTGAATAGATCCGTCTATACAAGCGACCCATGAATGCCGAGCAGCTGGAAGAGATCAAACGTCATTTTAGCGTAGTATCCGAAGCGCTCAGAAGCGACATCCGCCGGATTGCGGAAGGTCATGCCACTCTTTGTCATGAGTTACGGGAATCGGGTGGGGAAAATCAGGACGAGTTCCAAGAAATGCAAACCCTCCTGCAGCTCTCATTTCCCCAGCTCGACCAGCACATCCAGACTCTCGAGACAGACCTTTCTGACCTGAGTAGCCATATCGACCACCTCGAAACCAGCCGTAGCTAATTCCACCGACTCCGGTCAATCAATTGAAGCAGAGATAGGGTGAGAGTCGCCGGACTGTCCTTCACTGCGCGTGTCCAAGGAGCACATTCCCATCGTGCGAGTTCCGCGAGCAGGAGGACGACCAGATTACCCTTCTATCCCCGTTATTGCCCCAATCTTCGCCAGGGAATGGCGCTTTCTCGTTCCTTTACATAACGCTCGTGATCATGGATCTCCTCATCTTTTTTCACTCCCTCTTTTGTCTCTTCCTCTTTTTTTCTTTTCGGCAGCACCCAGTAGTCGAGCGCGAGCCAATCATTCGAGAGGCTTTTCAAAAACTCCATCTCAGTGCTGGGCCGTTCTAAATCCTGGCGGAAGGCGGTGGAAAACTCGCTACGCACATACGCATCGAACACGATCGGTTCGGAGAGAGACTGTCTGAACGGTGTTTGGTGGAGGGTCGAGACCTTCCCGCGAATTTGCGAAATCGTGGCGTTGCGGGAACCCAAATGATCGAACACATCGTAAAACCACATCTGAGCGTGGGCATTAAACAGGCCCGCGAGGCCCCCGAAGATATATTTCGGTGGGCCGAGGGCGAGCATATCCAACGTTTCAGCATAGGCGCCGGCGACGCCCCCAATCTGTGAGACAATATCTTGCGCACCGCCGCTGTCGGTATTCAGGAAAATATGAAACGCGTTGGGAAAACGTTGATCGACATAGGCCTGACCGACATTGGGGCCGGCCACCCCAAACACCTTCTGCACCGAGTACCCATGGTTTGCAAGGATTCGTGAAGCGCTTGCGCTCCGCTGTACGCCACCGCTATGACCGGATAGGTACAGTCGATCGGCCTGCCCCGCATGACGCATGATGTAGGCCGCCTCGTTATAGCCCGGTCCATGCGATAGGTTGAGCATCGACCACAACACGTCGGTGATCGTCCCATGGCGATAGGGAGGGCTATACACGTCGTAGTCCGGGTAGGCCGCTCTGGCCCACGACGCCCACAGTCCTGTGTCCTGTCCCCATTTGTCACCGCCGTAAATCCCACGTGAGAGAAAAATCTTTTCACGGGTACGGTCAGGTTCTGGCGCAAAATCCCAATCCATATATTTGGGGCCGGTGTTGAACTGAAAGAGCTGCCCGACGAACGGCACTTCGCTGATGAGGTTCACCAGGCCCGGCAGAAAATAGTAGTGGGGTCGATGTCCGACCTCCACTTCAAGCGCATTCCACGCCGTCCGAATGTTCTGTCCCGGATAGAAGAGAGGATTGTCCCGTCCAGACAGGATGCCTGCCACAGCACTGAAGGGGATCTTGGCCAATTCGAAGACGGCGTTCTTGACTCCAATGGCCACGGCAAAGGGATAGCCGGTCCAATAGAGTATGCGTCGAGTGTTGGAAAGCGGTGGTGCGTCGGTCTTTGCATTTGTGATGTCTTGTACGTCCGGCCCTTTGTCTTTGCCTGGCACACCGCTCTTCTTGTTATGCGCGAGAAAGGGCTGCGGCGTAGCTTCGTTGGCATAGTCCAACTCATAGCCGAGGTATTCGGTTGTTGTCGTACTCGGATCTGAGGCGCTTGAACCCAGTGTCAGCGAATCGATGAAATAGAACCGCATCCCGTAGCGAATCAGCGTATCGTCTTCGTCCCATGGAATTTCATATCCCAATACGAAAATCCGAACGTTGCGCGCCTTATCGGCACGCACATCCTTCACTCTGGAAAGCAGTCTACTGAGAAGGTCCTTCGCCTGATCATCCTGATAGGGGTATTTATCTTTCTCATTCTTGTACGAAAGAATCTTGTACAGGGGCCTGGACTTGATTGAGCACAGGCTTCCCTCTTTCGCTTCCGGATTCCCGAACCACTGCGAACGGCGATCGCAGGATCCTTCATCCCAAATAATCCCTTCGACTTCCCCCTGCCGTTCATCTGCAACGACCGGCACCTTCAGAATCAGTTCCTGCGCAAACTGTCTGGAGTTCAGATACTCCTCAAAGCGCCGTAGTTCCTGATCTGGATCTGTCGTTTCGTAGGCATAAGAAGCAAGCCATTTGACCGACCTCTTGCTGAGAGGAGTCGTCGTGCCGTCTCTGTAACAGGCCAGCTTCTTCACTGTTAGATGTAGCTCACGTTCAAGTGCGATTTGGAAATCACGAATAGTCCCAGGGTTGTCTCCCAACGGACCAGTATTCCTCTTCAGCACATCGTCCACCACAGACTTCAAGACCACGGTGCAGTCGGGCTTCTGAACGGCAGGATCAGTTTCCAGAGCAAGATGGTATTGGAGGTCAGAGGACCAGACAGCACAGCCTTGCAACAGGAGACAGAGCCCCAGGGCAGGGAAACCAAGCCACTGTATCTGTACCATTGCCATACTCTCCCTCCAGGTTACGTCATACTCCCTTAGACCGCGTATCCCTTATAACTACTCAGGCAGATAGGCTGAAGGTGTTCAGACTGAAGTATTCGGACCTTCGGCCTTCAGCCTGAACCCTTGAGTAGTTACGTTCTCTTTATCAGCGCAATCACGCTCGCCATCGTCACCTGGTCGTCATCGAAGTCGCCATGCGTCGTGCTTTTCGATTCTTTGCCAGGCGCAGCCCAGGTAGAGACGTTTGGTAAATTCTTCGATCCGATCTTGTCGTTGAAAAATTTCTCCAGACCGAGTATCGGCGTCGACTGCCCATGTTCGAGCGACTGCGACACCAGGTAGAGCAGTGAGCGGCTGTAACCAAGAATCGGTTTGCAGGTCGGATCCTTCTGTTCCATGTCATCGGATAGATGGAACTGGTTGAAGCGTTTGACCTTGCCACTTTTAATGGCTGGGATGACCGTCTTTTCGAACAGATCTACTCGCACCGCCGGCGCCATAAAATTCACGCTTTCGAATGTCCAGCCTTGCCCACCCAGCCGATCGACGACATGACTGTGCAGGATCGATCCGGCAGAATGTCCGACGAGATGCAGCCGCACCTTGGACAGATCGGCAAAATAAGGCGATTGCTGGCACGCTCTATAGAGCTTCATGCCTCCGCTTTCAGCAGTATTAGAGATCGCGTCCGCATTTTGTTTCATCTCGCTCCAAATCGCCGTGCCTGGCGCGGCCAATAGTTTTTCGAGTCGTTCGTTCCACCAGCGTTTGGCCCCGTCGAACAACCCGCCGGTCGGACGTGGTTGGGCTTCCAAGACATCCTCAAGACGTCCCTTGAGAGTGGTCCAGAGGTCTGTTTCCCACATGAGGAAGATGGGAAATATCTGATGATCATATAAAGCCGGAATCCATTTCGCTGCCGTCTCGCCCGCATCATCTTCAGACGTGAGGCCACCATGCGCATAGATCGCGATATCCATGGGATCATTCTTGCCCAGCCCCCATGCGGTTCGGGCCGTGCCGATATGGTGCGTCACGAGCGCCTCAATGTCGGAATCCTGTGTGCGGAAATCGCCGGTATTGCTGAGCTGTCCGTTATTCGCCATGTCGATGATAAAGGGGCCGATCTCGCGTCTGCGTAGCGACGACTCGCCTGCAATCTGCACTTTGCCTGACTCCAGACGTAGCGACGGCGATCGCGCGATCGCCAGATGCAGCTCGGTTACCACGCCTAACTGCGCCACCCAACAATCCATCGCGTTGTCAAGCCAGTCATCATAGGACAACACTGCGCGGCCCTTTCTTCCCCAACCCTTCCCCCAAGAGTTATGGACGATGAATCCTTCTTGGTTATAGCCGACGATTGCAAAGGCATGGCCTCCATCGCTCAGGCTTGCCTTCCGAGGTGGTATCACCGAGTAACCGCTTTTCGATTGAGACGACCGCGAGAGCCCATCGTCCCAGCCGGAATGGCAGACTGCGCTCGCATACAGAATGCCGACTTCATTGAGTGCGATGTGCATATCGGTGATGGAGCGGGTATCGATGCGATAGTAGGCTCCCAAAGGCCTGCGCACAGCATCGAGCCACCAGTCGTCTGACGAATCCGCCGTGTGGTCTGTCGGCATCTGTTCCGAGGTCCAAAGCCTATCCGAGCAAGCCCCGTGTTTGTACCAGGCCTTCATCGCGCCGCGTAGACTCGATCCTGTATCGACATTCGGGCTTCCGGGAAATTCATCATACCGCCGCGCCATCGAATACAGCATAAATGGGGAGACGCAACAATCCACCTGCTTGCGTTTCGCACGGTGTTGTAAGTGATAGATGACACTGGCTAAGGCAAATCCCGTGCAGGCGTTGGTATCTTCTTGATTGAGCACAGGGATATCGGTATTCGGCTCGAGCACCAGGTTCGGCGCCGCAGACACCGGGGGATGATAGAGCCTGTCGCGCAGATCTAACCGATCTGGAACCGCGCTACGTTTTGGCATCATGGAGCTACCGCGCTTTTTTTCTCTTCCAGTTGTAATCGGTGTTCTTCCCATCCGCATTTCCTCCCTGTCATATCATCCGACGTGATTGCGCGTTGCGCAGTTGACATATTCATACCGTCAACCATCAACTAGCCGAATCCTGGGACATTTGCCAGCATTTTGAGAAACTGAAAATGGGTCATAATGTGGGCTCATTCAGTTTGACTTCATCTACCCAGCGCTCCTAGAATCCCGCTCGGTCATACTGTGTTTCACCTTTTACGGTTTACCGTTTGCGGTTCCTGAGTAAGGAGGTAGCATTTTGGCTGAAGAGCGCAAATATAGAGGCGAAGTTCCACTGCACGACAACTATGGTCCGGAAGCGAAGTACGCCGTCGAAGCGGAAGCGCTGCTGCCGACGACGAAGTACGAAGAAGAAGTGGCCCGGGGTCTCGAATTAGGCCTGCCAGGCGCCGCATCGATCAAGGATCGCCGAATTCCCACCTTCAGCCGAGGGGAACTCCCCCATTTTGCAGGGATCAACACCTTTGTCAAAGCGCCCTACATTGAAGATGTTCGCAAGTGCGGCCAATACGATGTGGCCATTCTCGGGGCTCCGTTCGATGGCGGTACGACCTATCGATCCGGCACGAGGTTTGGCCCTCAGGGTATTCGTAAGATCTCAGCTCTCTATGGATCCTATAGCTTCGAGCTTGGCGTGGACCTGCGCGAGTCCATTTCTATGTGCGATCTCGGCGATGTGTTTACCATCCCCGGCAACATTGAAAAGACGTTCGATCAGGTCAGCAAGGGTGTCTCGCATGTCTACGCCAGCGGGGCCTTTCCCGTGGTGCTCGGCGGCGACCATTCCCTTGGCTTTGCGACCGTACGGGGAATCGCCGAGAATCTGAACGGGGGCAAGCTCGGCATTATTCACTTCGATCGGCATGTGGATACCCAAGAGACCGATCTCGACGAACGCATGCACACCACCCCCTGGTTTCACGCGACCAACATGCCCAACGTCCCGGCAAAGAATCTTGTGCAGATTGGGATCGGCGGCTGGCAAGCGCCTCGGCCTGGTGTGAAGGCAGGGCGTGAACGCCAGACCACCATCATGACCGTCACCGACTGCGTGGAGATGGGGATTGAGAATGCCGCCAAGCGTGCACTCGAGGTGGCCTGGGACGGCGTCGATGCGGTCTGGTTGAGCTTCGACGTAGATTGTTTAGACGCTGCCTTCGTGCCAGGCACCGGCTGGCCTGAACCAGGAGGGTTCTTGCCGCGCGAAGTGTTGAAGTTTCTTCAAGTCATCGCGGACAGTAAGCCCATCGCGGGAATGGAGATCGTGGAGTGCTCTCCTCCCTACGATTCAGCCGAGATTACCGCTCTGATCTCCACTCGCGTGATTATGGACGTATTGGCTTGCCAGGTACGATCGGGCCATTTGCCGAACCGGAAAAAGCCCTAACCAGCATTATTCATGGCGAAGTGGCGCGCAACAAGCGCGATTTGAAGTTCGAGGTTCTGGGTTCGAAATTCCTACAACCTCGAGTTTCGGACCTCGAACCCTCCCCCATCTCGCCCGTCCAGCCAATTCAACATGTATCATTCAACATTCCCAATTCGTCTCGCACGAAGTAGGTTGCTACCGACTTTTCACTGGAATCTGAACACTGATCGCGCCGGCAAGATCGCCTTCCTGGGCGCCCTCCCGCGGATAGCCCGAAATATCCAAGATGCCTTTGGGGCTGCCATGACAGGCCAGACAATCTTGCGAATAATATATCGGGGTCACGGCTCTCAGGGTCGTTTCATTGTCAATCCATTCAATGATGGCGGTATTTGAGGCCGGTTGAGCAGCCAGCCGTTTCAATACGTTTTCTTCGTACGCATCAGGCGTGTTCTTCAAATTCCTTGGATTGAGCGTGGTTTGCTTGATTTTCACATGAGAGCGATTGGAGAACTTTCGAGCGGCTTGACTGCCAAAAGTGGCCGGAATGAAATTCTTATACCCAATGCCTCGTTGATTAATCACGAATTGCGCATCCGCCACCACCTCCTTGCTCGACTGAAGCAATAGCGGCAATAATTCTTTCGCAAGAGAGGGAAGATGCGAGGGGAGATGCTTCAGATCCATGTGTGTCTGCCGGGTAAACTCATTGACAACTTCATGTTCAAATACCTCCGGAGTAAATCCCTTATCGCCTTTCCGGGGATCATTAATAAGCGTTTGATTGCGATCGACGATGAGACGTCCGACATTGAGCAGCGTGGCTAAATATTGGGCGGTCGTTTCAGCTTCCTCACGAGGTGCCAGCGACCAACCAATACTTGACCACGTCAGAAAGAACACAAGACTTAGGGATATGAACAGCAGCACGCGAGACTTCATGAGTATGTCTTTCTTGCTCACCTTCCGGTTGCGAAACGACACTGTCCTTGATCGTAATGTTCCGGCACTTTCGAAACTTCAAACGGCAAGCCTTCCGCGGCTGCCCGTCGAGTCGGCGCATAGTCCTCTTCCAGCCAACGCCTGCGCATCTGCTCCAACCGCCCTGATTCTTCTAGTCGATACAGCAGGTTGTTGAGAAACCACTGCAGACGCCTATGTTCTTCAACCGTCACAACGGAGAAGGATTCCTGCGTCAGGACCAAGGGCGTTCCATCATTCCGTGTGAGGAGGCGCCAGTCCGGCCACACGTGCTTCGTCACGTAATCGAGGATGGCATGTGTGGACACAATGACATCAATGGGTGGGTCGCTCATCTCTATGGCAGCGGGAAGCGAATCGCATAGGAGCAACCGGATCTTCTTCAGATTGGCTTCTACATAGAGTTGAGAGGTTCTCCCCCTCTGCGCGGCAACCGTCAAGCCAGAAAGTCCTGCTTGGACCGCGACAAGCGTGTCAGGACTTCCAGGTTGTTTTTGAAACTGCGTCCGTATTTTCTCAGCCACTTCCGGCGTTCGGATCATGGCCCCAATGCCGCCGTTTTGAAAATACGGAATTGAGTACCACAGGCCTGCGGGTCTTGCGCCAGGAATATTCCCACCGATCGAGGAAACAAAAAGATCGAGGTGCCCTTCATTCAGCTCGATGAAGAGGTCACGGAATCTGGTGAGGTGCAGTGTAGGAACGATGGGTTTCTGCCCATCACAATATGTGGTCAGCGCGTCGACCACCTCACGGATCAGCTCCACATCGAGGCCGGTGACACGAACCCCCTCATCGGTGAACACGGCAGGAAATACAAAGGGACGAAAAGGTTCAACGGAAATTCCAACACGCAACTGTCCTCGCGAGCAGATAGCAGACATCTCATCGCGTGCAAGAGGCTGCACCAGTTCCACAGCATCGAAGACAAGTCCACATCCTTGCAGAAAGAATCCAAGCACGACTAGGAACACGAGTATGCCTTGAGAACCATATTCCTTCAGGCCGTACCATGCTCCCCGTAATATCGATCCAACGTTTATGATGAGTCCACCAATAATCATACTGTTTAGAATCGAACTCCTGTAGTAAAGAGCCATTGTTCTGACAAGTCGGATTTACCTTTGAAGTCAATTTCAAGTCGTATGTATTGCAGCCCCATATCGACCGAAAATCCTCGAGCCACAGGGAATCGCACTCCCACCTGGCCTCCATAAAGATAGCCTGGGGAATTAGCATCTCGGCCCGGGATCGTGCCTCCAAGCAGTGCCCCAAGATATGGTACGGCCCGGTCCTCCAGCGGTCCAAAGAGAACATGACGAATCATACGATTGATCGGGTAGTCTTTGGGAAAATCCAAGATATCAATGAAATTATTCCAGCGGGGATTCAGATACAAAGAATTTTGGTCCGTCGTAAATGTTGGGGTATGCTGACTATAGTATTGATAGACAGTTCTCACCTCAATGTTGCCGTAGCGAAAGGCAGTAAGTCCAGCCTGAGCAGCAATGACTCTAGTCTGTGGCGCAAATGTCCGCTGATTGAACGAAACGTCAAAATTCAGTGGATGAATTGGAAAAAATTCAGGAATCGACTCTGCGGCTAACGCATGAGATGGAAGCGCCATTGCCAATATGATACTGCCACATACCAAAGTAACGTGAGCTAGAAATCGCCGGATGTATGTTCGCAGCCATCGCCAGCTTTTGTTAGGTAATCTCCTCATAGAATTCTTTTCAACCATATACCGCAGATCGCCCCAACGGCAAGGCACGATTCTGAGTCTAAGCTACTGGTGATTAGATAAAGGAGAATGATTCATCAATTAGTTCCTGCGGATTTTGTTGCTCAGAACATATATGGTGGTGATACCCAAGATACTGCCCAACACCAGCGGAACAGCCCAAAGTTGCCACCAGGGGGCATGGGGCGCAACCGCGTAGGAACGGGGCCAGGCGATGTTGACAAATTCGAATACCGACCAGAGGAAAGCGACCACATTGATCGCCAATCCCCAGGCGCCCAGGCGTAGCTCGCCGAGCGCTGGGTTCCAACGGCCCGTGAGGCGGGTATAGAGCCCGACTCCCGTCGTCATGGTGAACATGGCGTACAATCCCCCTGTGCCGAACGCGATCACCGTGGCCACTGCTCCATCGTTCAACCCGAACAACAATCCAAGCCCAGCCAGCAACACCACGCAGATCACCGCATTGCGTGGAATCTTGGAGACCGTCACCCGGCTGAACACCTCAGGCATGCTGCCCTCGCGGGCCATGGAATACACGATACGCGATGTGTATTGCACCATGGAGGCTCCGCAAGCCAAAAACGCAACCATGACGATCGCCAGAAAAGGCGTTTCAGCCCAAGCTCCAAAGCTGCTGGTAATCACAGGTGTGACGGGATCGGACGTGGCGCTGGTATTCACCAGTGCGTCTCGATTGAAGCTCAATGTCAGGGCGGCGGAGTTGAAGAGCACTACAGCTCCCACCATGCAGAGGGACAAAAAGATCGCGCGTGGGACCATCCGCTTGGGGTCGTGGGTTTCTTCCGCAATGGTGGAGCATGCATCGAAACCGATGAAGGCCCAACCGGAAATGGCGAGCGCTGCCAGAAATGCAGCGGTCTGACTGGGCGCGGTTCCAGTCCCTAGATGCTGGAACAGCTCGGAAAATGAATGCTGTCTGAAAAAGAAAAATAGCAGCAGCGCCACACCGAACGACCCGACGATTTCCGCATACACACCCAGAGTAATCACCAGCTTAAATATATTCACATGAGCGAGGTTGAGAAGCGTACAGAGCAACAAAAATACGACGCCCCATATCACCAGGGTGAACCCTCCTCCACTCTCGAATCCAAAAAAAAGCGCAAGCCAGATACCACCGGTGTAGGCGGTCGTCGTGAGCATCGCGATTGTGGCGCTGATGTAGATGACTCCGGCATACTTCCCGGTGGTGTCGCCGCCAAGCTGCCGCGCCCACTTGTATGCCCCTCCCGCAATCGGAATCTGCGAGGATAGCTCAGCGTAGACGGTCGCCACCAGCATCTGCATCACGAGACAGAGCGCCAGCGCGCCAAACCACCCGCCTCCCGTCACCACCGTCTGCACGCCAATGATGGCGTAGAGCCCCGCCACTGGTGAAACAGTCGCGAAGCCAATGGTCAGGCTATTCCAGAGAGTGAGGCTGCGGTTCAACGAGCCAGCAACAGCCAAGTTGGTTGTAGGGGAAAGACTATTTTGATGTGCTTTAGTTGGCATAACGTCCTGCACTGATAATGCAGTATGTGATCTTGATTTGGTATGGAAAAATAAAGGTGCTGGATGCTCTTACCGTGCATGTCCAACAATTCTTGACCACAATTCCTCCCCCCCTCAGCCACATTCAGGCGAAGCGGCTGGTAAGGTCTCCACTGCGCGCATCGAGCGACCACCGTTTTATCGTGGGGGCTCTGCGAGCACAGAGACCTTACTAGCTGCTTCGCCCTCCTCTCTCTTGTTTGACTTCCCCTTCCCCTCCCTCCTAAAATCCCGCATGTCGTCCTCCTTCGTGCATCTTCACCTCCATACCCAATTCAGTCTGCTCGACGGCGCAAATCAAATCGAGCCGCTCGTCCAACAAATTAAATCGTTTGGCCAACCGGCCGTGGCCATGACCGACCATGGCAACATGTTCGGGGCCATCGAGTTCTACCGCAAAGCCAAAGATGCAGGCATCAAACCTATCATCGGTTGCGAAGCCTACATGGCGCCTGGCAGTCGCTTAGCGGCCAAAGACAGCGGCCTCGCCAACAACGACTACTATCACCTGATTCTTCTGGCTCGAAATCTGACCGGTTATCAAAATCTGATCAAGCTCGTCAGTAAAGCATACCTTGAAGGATTCTACTATAAACCACGGATGGATAAGGAAATACTTAAAGAGCATCATGAGGGCCTGATTGCCCTCTCTGGCTGCTTGAGTGGCGAGATCCCCTACCTCATCGGCCAGAAGGACATGGCTGGGGCCATGGCTGTGGCTGGAGAGTTTCAAGAAATCTTCGGGAGGGAACATTTCTACCTGGAGGTGCAGGCGAACGGGTTGGACCACCAGCGAGTGGCGAATAGCGGCCTGCTTGAGATCGCCAAGACAATGGACATTCCGCTGGTCGGCACCAACGATTGCCATTATCTCAAGAAAGAAGATTTCCGCCCGCACGAACTGATGCTCTGCCTGCAAACTGGCAAGACGATCAGCGACCCGAATCGCATGAAGTTCGATACAGATCAGCTCTATGTGAAATCGACCGAAGAAGTCACGTCCTCCTTTATTGAGTTCCCCAATGCCGTCGCCAATACCTGCCGGATTGCGGACAACTGCGATCTCCAACTGGCACTGAACAAGACGCATCTCCCTCAATACACAGTTCCCGAAGATTTCACGCGGGAAACGTATCTGGAGCGCCTGGCGCTGGACGGATTGGCGGCCAGGCTTAAAGAACGGCCCAGCCAGATCCTGCCGGCTGCCTATGAACTACGCCTGCGTGAAGAGCTGACGATCATCTGCTCGATGGGGTTCGCCGGCTATTTCCTCATCGTGTGGGACATCATCAAGTTTGCCCGCTCACGCCACATTCCAGTCGGACCGGGCCGGGGCTCCGCCGCCGGGAGTCTCGTGGCCTATGCGCTACGCATCACGGATCTTGATCCCCTCGTTTACACCCTCTTGTTCGAGCGGTTCCTGAATCCCGAGCGCGTGTCCCTCCCCGACATCGACATGGACTTCTGTATGGAACGCCGGGGCGAGGTCATCAACTACGTGGTCGACAAGTACGGCAAGGACCACGTGGCCCAGATCATTACATTTGGAACGCTCGGGGCGAAGGCCGCGATTCGAGATGTGGGCCGCGTGCTGGAGATTCCCTATGCGGAAGTGGATCGCGTGGCCAAGCTGGTTCCGAATCAGCTCAACGTCACGCTTCAACAGGCCATCGACCAGGAACCGAAACTGCGCGATCTTATTGAAACCGACACGAGGGTCAAAGAGCTAATGGGCATCGCCCGTTCCCTCGAAGGCCTGGCCCGCCATGCCTCGACCCACGCAGCCGGCGTGGTGATTTCGGAAGGCCCACTCACAGACCATGTGCCGCTCTACAAAGGGGCCAACGACGAAATCGTGACCCAATATTCGATGGGAGATGTCGAAAAGATCGGGCTCGTCAAATTCGATTTCCTGGGCCTCAAGACCCTGACGATGATCAAGCGCGCTGAGACGATGATCAATGAGCGGCATCCCGACAATCCTCCGTTGGTCATGGAGCAGATGCCGTTTGACGATCCCCAGACCTTTGCCCTCCTGGCCTCAGGGAAGACGATCGGCCTCTTCCAGTTGGAAAGCTCCGGCATGCGCGACCTCCTGACCGGCCTGAAACCGGACCGCTTCGAAGACATCATCGCCATCATCGCGCTCTACCGCCCTGGCCCGATGGATTTGATCCCCGACTTTATTAAACGCAAACAGGGCAAAATCCCGATCGCCTACGAAGTGCCTGAACTCGAACCGATCCTGAAGGACACCTACGGGGTCATCGTCTATCAGGAACAGGTGATGGCGATTGCCAACAAGGTGGCGGGCTTCTCGCTCGGCCAAGCAGACATTCTCCGGCGCGCGATGGGCAAGAAAAAGCCGGAGGAGATGGAGAAGCTGCGCGCGCAGTTCCTGGCCGGCGCCAAGACGAATAAGATTCCCGACAAGAAGGCTGAAAAACTCTACGAACTGATCCAGAAGTTTGCCGGCTACGGGTTCAACAAGTCACATGCTGCGGCCTATGCCGTCGTCTGTTACCAGACCGGCTATTTGAAGACGCACTATCCGACTGAGTTCATGGCCGCCCTGATGACCACCGACATGGGCAACGCCGACAAGATCGTCGGCTACTTTGGGGAATGCCGCGACCTGAACATCAAGGTTCTTCCACCGGACGTGAATGAAAGCCATAAGAACTTTACCGTGGTGGACCATGCCATCCGGTTCGGCCTGGCTGCTATCAAGAATGTCGGCGAAGGCGCCGTCGAATCCATCATCGAGATCAGGAATGAAACCGGCCCCTTCAAGTCATTTTTTGAGTTCTGCCGCCGGGTCGATCTCCATAAAGTAAACAAACGCATGCTCGAAGGGCTGATCAAGACCGGCGCCTTCGACTCGACCGGCGCGAAACGCTCTCAACTGGCCGCGGTCCTGGATCAAGCCGTCGAGGACGGGGCGGCTGTCCAGCGCGAACGGGAGCTGGGGCAGACTAATATTTTCGGTGACGAGTTGCACGGATCGGACTCGGCGGAACATCCGGCCATGCCGCTGCCCAATATTCCGGAATGGGACCAAAGCGAGCGATTGAAACAGGAACGGGAGCTGACCGGCTTCTATATCTCCTCTCATCCTCTGGCGCACTATGAGGCCACCATCCAGGCGCTCGCCACTGCCACGACCATCGGCCTGCCGGAGTTATCAGACGGTCGGGAGGTAAAACTCTGCGGCATCGTCACGACGGTCAAGAGCATGCTGACCAAGAAGGGCGACCGGATGGCCTATCTCACGCTGGAAGACCTCCAGGGCGTGGTCGAGGTCATCGTTTTTCCGGATCTCTACAAAAATGCCGCCGATTTGATTGTCCCGGAACGCCTCGTCCGCATCACCGGTACGATAGACCGTGGCGACAAAGGTATGAAGATTCGGGGAAGCAAGATCGAACCGCTCGCCGAGGTGCAGGCACAGGCGATCAAACGGGTCTACATTCGACTGACCGATCGGCTCGGCGTGGCAGAAGAGCTACCCCGTCTCCGGGAGGTCTTTCTACGTCACCCAGGAAGCACCACCGTTTCGCTCAGAGTGCAAATGGATTCGTCCCTGGAAGCCGAGACGGCCCCCCTCCCCCACCTGACCGTCACCCCCAGCGAACGATTTATGGCAGAAGTTGAAGAATTGCTAGGCAGAGGGGCTGTTTTTCTGTTATCGTAACCCTACTTCAGGGAAGGGTCTCTGCATTCCCTCCCCCAATATATCGATATTCGTAGATGCCTATGCGCGATTATCTTGAATTTGAAAAGCCGATCCGCGAGATCGAAGAAAAGATCGAAAAGCTTGCGGCCGTGCCAGCCGGGAAATCATCCCCCCAGGACGAGATCCACAAGTTGCGGATGAAACTGGCCCAGGTCGAACAGGCGCTCTACAGCAAACTGAATCCCTGGCAGCGTACGCAACTCGCCCGTCATCCTCAACGGCCCAGCACCCTCGATTACATCAGTTATCTCTTCAGGGATTTCCTTGAGCTCCACGGGGACCGTACGTTCGGAGACGATCGCGCCATTGTCGGGGGCTTCGCTCGATTCAACGACCGGTCGATCATGATTATCGGCCATCAAAAAGGGAAAACACTCAAAGAACGGATGCAACGGAACTTTGGCATGCCTAACCCTGAAGGCTACCGAAAATCCCTGCGTCTCATGAGGATGGCCGAGAAGTTTGGACGCCCAATCGTGACCTTTATCGACACGCCGGGAGCTTATCCCGGCATCGGCGCGGAAGAGCGGGGCCAGGCTGAAGCCATTGCCCGCAATCTGTTTGTGATGTCCCGGCTTGCCGTTCCGATTATTTCCATCGTTATCGGTGAAGGCGGCAGCGGAGGGGCGCTCGCATTGGGTGTCTCAGATCGCGTCCTCATGCTGGAGCATGGAGTCTATTCGGTGATTTCGCCGGAAGGCTGCGCGGCCATCCTGTGGGACGATCCAACTAAAGTTCCCGATGCAGCCGCTGCCCTGAAGATGACAGCGAAAGACCTGATCGACCTCCATATCGTCGACGAAGTGATTCCCGAACCGCTAGGCGGCGCCCATCGAGACCTCAATGCCATCACCGATCGAGTCGCCAAATCCCTCAGCAACCAACTCTCCCAGCTCACCGACCTTTCCATTCCTCAATTGCTAGCCCAACGCGACCAGAAGTACCGATCGATCGGAGCCGTCGACGGGCTGGCCGTCTCTCCTCAATAAACCGAGAACGACAGGCGCGACTCGAAGTTCCGAAAACCTCGAACGTTCCCGTTTCTTACTCGTCCCGTTCGCCCCACAAGTTGCGCGCCTAGCAGCTCATACCTCACTTCATTCACCCTCTAGGAGCCAAGCTGTCGCTCCAAGGCCGGCGGCACGGCCACTGGTAAAACACGTCGAGAGCAGATCGCCTCCGGTCGGGGCTTCCCAATCCAACATTTCTCTAGCGCAAAATAGGCCTGGCAGGGTACGGACCATCAAACGTGCATCGAGCGCTTCGCAGGGAACTCCACCGGCTGTGCTGGTCGCTTCCTCCAACGGGCGTGACGCAACGAGTCGCAAGGGCAACGACGTAATCTTAGCAGCCTTTCAACTGCAGAGCGCCGGAAGTTCGGTCTACGCTAATGGTGATCGCTCCAGCTAATACTTGTAAGAGTAGATCGCCGGCCAGTTGTCGCCGCCAGCCATGAAGGATGGGCAGATTGAGGGCTGTCCAATTCTGCTTCGCTTCCACCAGTGCTTGTAGATCTGCGCTGGTGGCGAGCATGGTGGGGGCAATCCCCTCCTCGGCGGCGCGGGCCTTCAGCACAGCTTGAAGAAGTTCGACGATACCTGTCGACTCAGGGTCCGGTTTCCGTTCAGAGGGGACTTCCGGCCATGCCGACGATGGAAGTGCCAGTGCCGAGGAAATGATAGACAGTAGTTGTCCGCCGTGTCGATCAACCTCGGAGGAATGGACGCCACGAAGGCCACGGAGATCGTTGATCGATTTGGGTGGATGGCGCGCGAGCTGAAGCAGCACCTCGTCTCGCATCACGCGTCCGCGTGGCACGTTCCGGCGGCGAGCTTCCGCTTCCCGCCAGGCAGCCAATTCACGAAGCACCGCTGCCCCTTTGGGTTTGAGCGTGTCCCATCCTCGAATTCGTTGGTAGCGTTCCTGCGGCTCTCGACTTTTTTCTCCCACTGCCGTTTCAAGTCGTGCGAATTCTTCACTGACCCACTCCGAACGACCGAGTGTACTGAGGCGATCCTGTAAATGGGTATGGATCGGCAGGAGAAATTCGACATCTTCCAAGGCGTACGCGATCTGGTCATTCGAAAGCGGCCGGGCACTCCAATTGGTAAAGGTATGGGCTTTCGCCAGCTTTGTCCCGTGGAGTCGCTGAACCAAGTTCGCGTACGCGACTTGGGCGCCATACCCGACCATGGCGGCAGCGATCTGAGTATCAAAAAACGGTTTGGGGATCTGTCCTGCATGTATGGCAAACAGATCGAGGTCTTGCCGCCCAGCGTGAACGATTTTCTCAACCTTGGCATCGCAGATGAGTTCCCAGAAGACATCGAGCGATCCACCGGCCTGCACGGCAGGAAAGTCGATAACGGCGGCGGTGGCGGTGGTGGCGACTTGGATCAATTCGAGCCGTGGAATAAAGGTGTCTTCTCCGACGAATTCTGTATCCAATGCCAGCCGCGGACTCTGCCGCAGCGTTCGACAGAGGGACTCAAGCGCAGACTGGTCGGTCACATACGGCAGAGATGGATTGAGTGTCATCTGATTCTCATTCTGTTGGACGGTAGGTGGCGTCTGGTGATCGAGGAGGCTCAACATTGCTGAGGCTCAAGTATTCCTTCAGGAATTGATAGGCCTCTAGCATGCGGCGCAATTCCGGTTCGGCGCTGCGATCGCCGTTATTCGAATCGGGATGGAGTTGCTTGGCCTTGTGACGAAAGGCGGTGGTGACATCGGCGAGCGAACTTCCGAATTCCACGCCCATCGCGGCATACGCGTCCATCGCATTGTTGATGCCGCTCGATCCTTGCGACGGATCGCCGCCTCCCCCACCGGCGGCTTTCAACATATCGGCAAGGCTGATTTTCCTGCGCCGGCGCCGGGGGCGCTCTCGAATTTCGCTGTCGAAATCGTCCCATCGGTCTTCGACAAACTCAAGACGGGATTCCAAGCGCATGGCGCCGGAGAGATCGCGGATCTCCGCGATCTCCTCTTCAATTTGAGCCAACGACTTAATGACTTCCTCCAACCCCTGCTCCACACGAAAAAAACTGTCGACCCGCTCCTGCATCATCGTATCGACGGCGAGTTCCAGACTCTCTTCGGCTTTCGGGCGCAACGAGTCGATGCGCCGTCTCATCCCGTTCTGAAACTTAATGAATTTGCTTTGTGTAAACGGCATGTGAACCAGATTCTCTCCCAGGGCGCGCATTGTAGCACAGCTCCATCGCGTGCCAGAAGAGCACTGGAAGCAACTGAATTCATGTGGATTAATCGTCAGGAGGAGGAGAAGTCGTCGCTGAGTTTGGTACGGCGTCGGGCCACGCCAGAGTCCCGTGCGGCTGCCGCCACGGCTTTTGCCACGCGTGGGACGACTTCCTTGTCGAATACGCTCGGAATAATGTAGTCCTCGCTGAGAGCCGCAGGGGGAATGGTCTCAGCCAAGGCCTTGGCCGCAGCCAGCTTCATGGCTTCATTGATGTCGCGTGCCTGCACGTCCAGCGCACCCCGAAAGATGCCGGGGAAAGCGAGCGCGTTGTTGATCTGATTCGGATAATCTGAACGCCCGGTCGCAAAAATCCGGCAGTGGGAGGTGGCTAACTCACGCGGGACTTCAGGGTCGGGATTGGCCATGGCAAAGACGATACGATCAGCAGCCATCAGATCCAGATCTTCCGCCGTGAGGATATTGCCAACGGATAATCCGATAAAAACATCAGCCCCCTTGAGCGCGTCTTGGAGTGTCCCCTGCGGACGGTCTGGGGTCATGCAGGAGGTGAGGTCCGTTCGGCAGGCCCGCAGCTGCTGCCCATCTCCTCGTAAGACGATACCGTGCGGCTCACATCCGATCAGGTGAGAGAGACCGGCTGCGAGCAGCATCCTGCAGCAGGCAGTTCCAGCTGCGCCGAGACCGTTGACGACTACACGGACCTCCTCCATTCGTTTTCCTGTGACGGTGAGCGCATTCGTCAAGGCAGCGAGAATGACCACCGCCGTGCCATGCTGATCGTCATGCATGACCGGAATATCCAGGGCGGTTTTTAGGCGGCGTTCGATCTCAAAACAGCGCGGCGAACTGATGTCTTCCAAATTGATGGCGCCGAATCCCGGAGCAATGGCCTGAACCGTGCGAACAATTTCGTCAGGATCTTGCGTGTTGAGACAAATCGGCCATGCGTCAATACCAGCTAATTCTTTGAACAGCATGGCTTTGCCTTCCATCACGGGCAACGCAGCTTCCGGACCTAGATTGCCAAGGCCCAGCACCGCAGACCCGTCGGTGACGACGGCAACCGTATTGCCCTTGCCGGTAAAGGCATAGGCTTTAGTTTTGTCCTTCGCGATCGCTTGCGACACCCGGCCGACTCCCGGTGTATAGACCATCGACAATACGTTTCGTGTGGTGATGGGAAACTTGCTTTGCACGTGAAT
>JANOJM010000133.1:0-5699 GCA_031418735.1 Nitrospiraceae bacterium
GGACATAGTTCGATGGGTGGACATGGCAAGAGCATGATGCACAACAGCACCGGCCAGCTGATCCGGCATCTGCTCAAGCACGAAAAAGAACTAGGGCTCACCGCAGAGCAAGTGACGAAACTCAAAGATATGCAGCTTAACTTGGACAAGACCCGCATCAAGAGTGAAGCCGATATCCAGGTGGCAGAACGCGAGTTGAAATCCCTGACCGAAGAAGAGAAGTCCGACCTGGGAACGATCGAAGCCAAGTTGAAGCAGAGCGCAGATCTGCAAGTCGCATTACGCATGGTCTCCATCAAGGCTCGCCGGGATGTGTACGCCCTGTTGACTCCGGAACAGCGCGCCAAGGAAAAGACCGAGCATGACAAAGTGATGCAGCAGCACAAGGATGCCGGCAAGGGTTACGGCAACCCTCATGGCGGTACCGGCGGCTCGATGAAAGACAGTCCGCATAAGGATGGCCTGTTGAAGGGACTACCCCTCCAACAAGCATAATCGTACAGTGTGATTCAGTAAGGGGATGTCATGCCGAAGGAGTTAAAACTCTTAAGCCGCAGCCTGTTGGCCGGTCCCGATCGGGCTCCGGCCCGCGCGATGTTAAAAGCCGTTGGATTCACCGACGAAGACCTGTCTCGTCCGATCATCGGCGTCGCCAACACCTGGATCGAAATCATGCCTTGCAACTTCCACCTGCGTCGTTTGTCGGAACGGGTGAAGGCCGGCATCCGAGCTGCAGGCGGCACTCCCATCGAGTACAACACCATCGCGGTGTCGGATGGCATTTCGATGGGCACCGAGGGGATGAAGGCTTCGTTGATCAGCCGGGAAGTGATTGCCGATTCAATCGAACTTGTGGCCCGTGGACACCTGTTCGACGGAGTGGTCGCGTTATCAGGCTGTGACAAAACCATTCCCGGTACCGTGATGGCCCTCGCTCGACTGAACCTGCCATCGGTCATGCTCTACGGTGGCTCGATCATGCCTGGCCGGTTCCAAGGCCATGACGTGACCATTCAAGACGTGTTCGAAGCAGTTGGGAAACATGCGGCTGGCACGATGAGCAGCGCCGAGCTCAAAGATCTCGAAGACCATGCCTGCCCTGGCCCCGGTGCCTGTGGCGGTCAGTTCACGGCCAACACCATGGCGATCGCGTTCGAATTTCTCGGCATTTCGCCGATGGGACGGAACGGAGTGCCGGCCATGGATCAAAAGAAAGACGATGTGGCCTTCGAGTGCGGGAAGATGGTCATGGATCTGCTGAAACGAGACATCCGGCCCCGCCAGATCATCACAAGAAAGTCTTTGGAAAATGCCATAGCCGCGGTCGCGACGACCGGAGGCTCGACGACTGCCGTATTACATCTCCTCGCGATTGCACGTGAGGCCAATATCAAACTGAGCATCGACGACTTCGACAAGATCAATCGGAAGGTGCCGTTGCTCGCCGATCTCAAGCCAGGTGGACGATTTACCGCTTCGGACCTCTATGCGGCTGGAGGAACCACATTGGTCGCCAAACGGCTGCTCGATGCAGGCATATTACACGAGCGCCAACCAACCGTGACTGGCCGAACGATTGGAGATGAGGCCAAGGAGGCCAAGGAAACATCCGGTCAGCAAGTCCTCAGGCCACTGTCCAACCCAATCAAGCAGACCGGCGGCCTCGTGATTCTTCGGGGCAATCTTGCCCCAGAGGGCTGCGTCGTGAAGGTGGCAGGGCACTCGATCATGACGTTCCGTGGCCCAGCGAAGGTGTATGACCGGGAAGAGGATGCCTTTGTCGCCGTGCAATCCCGTCAAATCAAAGCGGGCGATGTCGTGGTCATTCGCTATGAAGGCCCATCCGGCGGACCAGGTATGAGAGAAATGCTTGGCGTGACGGCGGCCATCGTTGGCGCAGGCCTGGGCGACTCCGTTGCCCTGCTCACCGATGGACGTTTCTCCGGCGCCACTCATGGACTGATGGCAGGCCATGTTGCACCGGAAGCCATCAAGGGCGGCCCGATCGGCGCCGTGAAGAACGGTGATATGATTGTCTTTGATATCGCCAAACGGACATTGACCGTTGAACTCTCGCAGAAAGAGATCAAAGCCAGGCTTAAGAAAGTCAAACAGCCGTTGCCACGCTATACCTCAGGCGTAATGGGCAAGTACGCGCGACACGTCTCGTCGGCATCTGAAGGAGCGATTACGACGTAGCAGACGGCGTTCTCGATTCTATCTCCCCTTCATCTTCCCGCGCATCTCTGACATCATACTGTCGAGGTCAGCTTCTGCCTTCGCACGATCGCTGACCAGCTCGTCGAGGTTATAGGGGCGCACTGGAGCTGGCTGAGCCACATCTGGTTTCATCGTCGGCCTGAGCGAAAGATCTGATGGACGAGGCTGGGCTGGTTTGGCTTGAGGCTGAACTGACGGGACCGGCTGGTCGATCAGGTCTGTCTGATCTATTCGGGTTACCGCCCTTACCCCCTTACCCCCTCCCTGTCTCTCTGCGCCCACGCCTTGCTCACGCAACCATTGTGCCGCGACGCTCGACTTCAGTGAGAAACTGATGCTCATGATCGGAAGGCCATCCGAGGCCACGCGGGCAATCGCCGTGTTAACCCCGACCATATGTCCCGCGCCGTCGAGCAACGGGCCACCAGAATTTCCACGATTTATCCCAGTCTCAGTTTGAAAGACGTGCTTCCCCTTAACCCCATTGAAATTATCGACCTCGGCACTGATCACCCCGGTGGTGAGAGTCCAAAGCCCCCCCTGTTCTGGATGGCCAATGGCCACCACTCGATCGCCGACTCTGGCCAGACCTGACTCACTCACATCGACGACAGGCAGCGGCTCAGCCACACCATCGAGCTTCAACAAGGCAAGATCCAATGGCTGTGAATAGGCCAGAACCTTGGCGCGGACCATCCGGGAGAGATCGCTCTTTGACTCTCCCGTAACTCGGGACGGCTTGAGAAACACGGACAAGCGAGCGAAGGGTTTCCCGGTCTGCTCTTCGATTACCACGTGGGCATTGGTGAGTACCAATCCGTCAGACTGAATGATCGAACCGGTTCCGCCACTCCCTTTCCTGCTGCCATCGGCATGCCCCATCACCATCACCACGGCTGGGGAGGCTTGTTCGTAAATCTCACGGGGGGATAACTCCTTGCCGGAAGCCACATTGCTCCATATCACGGAAAGCAGGAGCAGGGCTCCCCAGGTTAGCGATCTCATCATGGCCTCCTTCTTTTTAGTAGGATAGCCGCCCCAGACTGGCGGAACGGGCGAGACAGACAACGGTTCGAGGTCCGAAGTTTGAGGTTTCCTGAACTTCGAACCAGGAACTTCGAACTTCGGGTTGCGCCGTTCTCGCATGCGCGCGCTTGCGATTTTTTTGAGATCCCGTTAACCGCGCCGATAGAACTCCGCGATCATCTCTACCACGTAGGACTGCTGCGCCTCTGTCAATTCCGGATAGATTGGGAGAGACATCACCTCTTCAGCTGCCCGCTCTGACAGGGGAAAGGATCCCTTCTGATGCCCTAAATCGCGATAGCAATTCTGAAGATGCATGGGGAGAGGATAGTACACTTCCGAGCCGACGCCCTTCTCTTTGAGGAAGGCGCGCAACTCGTCACGCTTCGGTGCTCGCACCGTGAATTGGTTATAGACGTGGAAATTGCCAGGTGCCGTTGGCGGCAACGTCACACGATCCGCATGTTTCGTCTGGGCGAACAACTGCCGATACCGTTCAGCATTCCGTCGACGTCCCTCGGTCCACTGGTCAAGATACTTTAATTTAACCTGGAGCACGGCGGCCTGGAGCGCATCGAGTCGACTATTGAATCCTATCGCCTCGTGAAGATAGCGGACCTGGCTCCCATGAACACGGAGCATGGCCATGGAGTCGGCGAGAGTTTTGTCGTCCGTCGTAATGAGGCCTCCGTCTCCAAAGCCGCCCAAATTCTTGCTGGGGAAAAAACTAAAGCACCCGGTATCTCCAAGTACCCCCGCACGCTTGTTTCCCTGGCTCGCCCCAATCGCTTGGCAAGCATCCTCAATAACGTGCATCTTCTTCCGCTTTGCAATCTCGTTGATCGCGGCCATATCCGCACATTGCCCGAAAAGGTGAACAGGAATGATGGCTTTTGTACGAGGCGTGATCGCTCGTTCAATAAGCGCCGGGTCGATATTGAACGTATCCGGCTGAATATCCACAAACACCGGCTTCGCGCCCAATCGTGAGACCGCACCGGCTGTGGCAAAAAACGTAAATGGAATCGTGATGACCTCATCGCCGGCTTTCACCCCCATCGCCATGAGGGAGAGCAAGAGCGCATCGCTCCCGGAGGCGCAACCGATCGCATAACGGCTGCCGATATACTGCGCCGTCGCCTCCTCAAAAGCCGTGAGGCGAGGTCCAAGCACAAACCCCTGCTCGTCGCAGACAGCCTCCATGGCCGCCATCACTTCGGACTTAATCGTTCGATATTGAGCTTTAAGATCTAAGAGTGGCACATCCATGTAAACCTCACTACATATGGCTGATCAATTGTCACCTAACTTAGGTGTGTAGCACGCTCTGGCGCATGAGGCAAGTCATCTTTTTGCATGTTTGCCACCAGCCATTCATACCGGTACTCCTGCTGACGAACAACTTCATAGCAGTCGAACTTCTCCGAGAACGACATTCCTCGTGACCCCATCACCTTCGCTTCTTCAGGATGGTTCAACAACCATAGGACTCGACCAGCAAGACCCTCAACATCCCCGGGCTCCTTCAGAAACCCGTTCACTCCGTCGATTACCACTTCTGCTGCACCGTCAACGCGGGTTCCGACGGTCGGCACTCCACAGCTAAGCGCTTCTAGATATACGCGCGGCAGTCCTTCCCATCCAGATGTGAGAAGAAAGACATCCAAGCATTTCATGATCTGAGGAACATCACGACGCCATCCCGTCAGCGTAATCGATTGCGACAACCCAAGACGGCTGATTTCCTCTTCTACCGCTTGGCGCAGTTCGCCATCCCCCACCATGACAAAATGTGCATTCGGCCATTGCCGACAGACATGCGAGGCCACACGAACGAAATCAAGCGGGGACTTCTGGGCTTTGAATGGAGCAACCATGCCGATCAAGGGCTTCGCAGAATCAAGACCGAGACTATGCCGCTTGTCATCACGATCGACCCGAACAGCCCGAATCGCTTGGAGATCGATCCCCGGAGGCAGCATCGAGGATCGATCCCCTGTGAACAAACCCAAAGCGATCCCTTGCTGTCTGTTCGCTTCCGAATCGGTAAACACCCATTGCGTATATGCCGACGCCCATCTTTCCATTAGGGTCAAGAATCGCTTGAGTAGAGGGTGCTGAGTGGGTGTAAACCCGAACCCGTGAACGGAATGAACGATCACTGGAACGCCTGCCAGCCGCGCCGCCCAGCGCCCGATAATCCCCGCTTTGGAACTATGGGTATGGACAATCATAGGGCGAATCCTTCGCAATAACCTTGTCAATGAGAAGAATGCCTTAACATCCTGGAGAGGACGGATTGCTCGAACAAGCGATGGAACCCGATAGAGCTCTCTACCCAAAATGCTGGTCGCATCTACATCAAGCTCGCCTGCTTCACCTCCGACGATGAGAACTGGAAAATATTTTGATCGATCGAGATGCGCCATCGTTCGTAGCGTGATTTTCTGAGC
>JANOJM010000134.1:0-7657 GCA_031418735.1 Nitrospiraceae bacterium
TCGTCCCATCGAGATATCGGTATAGGACTTGCTCCATCCTAGTCTTCGGTCGCCCAAGCCTAAGCAGGAGAATAACCAGATGAGCAGTCTTGCCGTACACTCTGAGAATCAGATCGAGTCGTCTTCGGCGGATTCGACTCACGATAGTATGATTTCGCGTCCACGATATGTTGGGCTTCAGTCGCTGGTCGGCGTGATGCTGGGCTACCAGTTGTTGTTTGGAGAGGAGCTGATCGTCAGCCGCTCGACGAGCGTGCTGATTGTCGCCGGGTTGGTGGCAATGGTCTTCTGTCTCCGGTATGTGCCGGCCTCGATTTTACAGGCTGCGTGGTTCAGCGGGGCCGTGGTCGGGATCGATACGGTTCTCGTGACCGGAACCATCTATCTTTCAGGTAATGCCCGGTCGGAACTCTATCTGTCGTATTTCATCCTCATGCTCATTGCCGCCTCGGTGCGCCGGCTCTCCCATGTGATCGGGCTATCTCTGTTGCTCTGTGTCGGGTACGGCACCATCCTCTATCAGGGAGTCGTCCAAACTGGCTCTTTGTCCCCCGGGCATCTGCTGGGCGTACCGGTGTTGTTGGTGATGGCGATGTTCTATGGTCTCGCGCTGCAAACGATCGGGACTGAACGGCAACAAAAAACACAATTATTGGGGAACATCGAGGCTTTGAAAGAGACTGAACGGGCTTTGCAATCTTCACGCGATCAGTTGGAGGCCCGTCTCAAGGGTCTTAAGGGCGATCTCTCGCGAGCGAATGAGCATGTCCGGCAGGAGAAGAAGGAGCGAGAAGGTGTTGAGCAGCAATTGCATGATGCGCTGAAGATGGATGCGATCGGTCGGATCGCTGGGGGAATTGCCAACGAACTTAGTCATCTCGTTTCGGTGATCGGGAAGCAGACTGGTGTGGTTCTATCCGGGCTCAAGCCGGACGATCCGCTCTACGGGCCGATTGATGACATATTTCGAAGCGGAGGGAAGGCCGCAGCCGTAACCGCTCAATTGGCCGGGTTGGGCCTCCACAACGGTCATATCCGGCAGGTGCTTTCGGTCAAAGCCGTGCTGGAGGATCTTCGTGGGGTGATGAGAGGGTTACTGCCCGCCTCCATCGATCTCAGTATGGCCATTGAAGATGCGCCGATGGATGTCGAGGTCGATCGTGAAGGGTTCGAACAAGTCCTGCTTCATCTTGTGGTGAATGCCCGGGATGCCATGCCGCAGGGCGGCCGGCTACGGATTGAAGTGAAACAGTCGTCTTCCGGGCATCAGTCCAAAGTATTGATTCAAGTGAGCGATACCGGAAGCGGGATGAGCCTGGAGACTCAGTCGCACATGTTCGAGCCCTTCTTTTCCACAAAGGAAATGAACGTGGGATTCGGGCTCACCGCGGTCTATGGCATTGTGAAACAAAGTGCAGGCCAGCTCGATGTTGCCAGCCGGCCCGGCGAAGGCACGGTGGTGCGAGTGGTGCTTCCCCTTGTACGACAGGGCCAGCCCCAGGCTCCGCCGAGCCTGGCACAGGTTGTCGCCAAAGGCCAGGAAACGGTTCTATTGGTGGAACCGAATGAAATCGACCGGAAGCTCGCGCTCTCCACGTTGTTGCGCCATCGCTATCACGTCTTGGAGGCGAGCTCGTCTGTTGAAGCGTTGCTGCTTGTGCAGCGATATTCCGGAGCCGTCCATGTGGCCGTGAGCGATCTCATGATGCCGGAAATCGGTGGACGTGAGTTAGCCAGACGGTTGTTGAAGCAACATCCGAAGTTGCAGCCGCTCTTTGTCTCCGGGTATGACGACGAGACGATGGTGTCTCATCGCCTCAACCCGCGGTATCTCTTGAGGCGTCCCTACCGGCAAGCAGGGCTAGTGGAAAAAGTGCGTGAGTTGCTGGATGCGTGAAAACCGGACGGTTTGTTTTGTTCATTTAGTTTAACCAACCAAACAAGACAAACCAAACCAACCGGGTTAGGTTGTTCGTCAACCCCTGCGGCTTGGCGCAAAGAAGGGCACGTCCGGGCGTTTGAACAGACCAATCAGCGCCATCCCTGCGACAAACCCGCCGATATGGGCAAAAAAAGCGACGCCGCCGCCTTGGCTGCCGATGCTCATCCCTCCGCTCAACAACTGCATCACGAACCACATGCCGAGGACAATTCCCGCCGGTACTCTCGTTGCGCCCAGACCCGGCATCATCACCAGCACGCGGGCTCGTGGAAACAACAGCACATAAGCGCCTAAGACGCCGGAAATAGCGCCGCTTGCCCCGACCATGGGAACAGACGAGGACGGATCGGTCAGGGCGTGGCTTAAGGCGGCTAGAATTCCGCATATGAGGTAGAACGCGACGTACTTCGCATGCCCCATGACGTCTTCGATGTTGTTACCGAAGACCCAGAGGTACAGCATATTCCCGATGAGATGCATCCAGCCGCCGTGGAGGAACATGCTCGTAATCAATGTGGCGTAAGCGGGAATGGCGACGCCCATTTCAGCGGGATCGGTCGCTCCAAATACGAGGGCCGGGATTGCCCCGTACTGAAAGACGAACGTGTCTCCTGAGCCGGCGGGAAGGCTTGCCTGATAGAGAAATACCAGGACGCAGGCTGCGATCGAAGCGATCGTCACGACGGGCGGTCGCTCAGTTGGGTTATCGTCGTGCAGAGGAATCATGAACTAAACAAACCAAATGAACCAAATCAACCATCTCAACCAGGAGGCCTGCGGCGGTCGATGACTGATCGAGGGAGTGCCGGGTTATCCGGCAAGGAGCCGTCAGGTCCAAGAGAGATTGAGAACCCTGCGGCGTGCGTATGGCCTCCACCACCGAAAGACGCGGCGATGGTTCCCACGTCGGTCCCTTCCTCTCGCGAGCGCATGCTGTAATAGCGGCGCCCATCGCGATCGTGCCACATGAGACAAAATGGGTGTTCTGCGGAGAGGCGTTCGCCGATCTGGCTCGTCAAGACTGCGCTTTGGACCGATGGAACGACGGATCCGTGAAAGTCGACCAACATCGCTTGCGCCGCCAGTTTGCTCACGAGCTCGTTTTCATAACGCAGGATGGCCCGGCCTTCCTGTTCCAATTCCTTCTGCTTGAAGTGGCTCCAGAGGTGATACTCGAAGGGATAGGAGGCCACGGCTGCATTAATTTCCCGGCTGGAGGGGAGCGCCCAAGTCCAGAGGTCTTTGTCTTGAATATAGTCGAGGAGCCATGGAACCGGGCGATCGTGAGCCCATTCCCAGGCCAGGACCGCGCCGGACTTCTTCATGTCGAAGTAGGCGTAGGGAAGGCCGGCAAGGGCCTTCTCTGCGGTGATGTGATGATCGAGTACGAGGAGCACCTGCGTCTGAGCCGCCATGGTCTCCAGTGTCTCGCGGGCATAGCTGAAGTCCACGATGACGACTCGCTGGTCCTGTAACCCTGTGGGAGGAGGATTCCCGTGTTTGACGGGAATGAACCGAGCCGCTGGAAATTGATTCCAGATCGCCCAGGCGGCGCCAAACCCATCGGCGCATTCAGCGTGATAGAGCACGACGGTGGGGGGCTCAGTGAATGGGTGCTGTATACGGGAACCAGCCATTGCCGCGGAGCATACCATGATGCTCTGTCGAGACTAAAGCGTCTTTGTGAGGAGAGGCTGCGGGGCTAGTGGCACGAGGCGAGAGGAAAGATACTCCATCCACCCCTTGCCTCGCGCCCACACAGTGGCGATTGCAGCAGAAACGTTCATGAGTAATGCAGGTCAGAGGGCGTTGAGATGGTCGATCAACTGACGCAACCGGCTCGCACTCCGGCGGTTGGAGGTAAAGGTCAATCGAGGCAACTCTCGCAGGTCCGGCTCGTCGAGTTCTTCGTGGAGCGGCCCGCGCAATTCGAAGGTGCCCTCGGATAACAGATCGCCAAATGTGTCATGAAGGCCGGCCACCTGTTCCTCGGAAATGCTCGTTTTCAGCCGTATGGCCAGGAGTCGTCCCACATAGCGAATGGAATGGAATCGGCGGTAAAAGCGTTCGATCTCATCGATCGCGTCGTCCACGGACGTGGTGATTTTGAACAGGCTGAGATCTTCAGGGTTGATCAGTTTACGGTTCAAGAGTTGGCGTGTGACGAAGCTGTACCAGTCGTCCCAATAGTCGCAGCCGGGAGCTTGGAGACACACGATCGGTTGGGGATCGCTCTTGCCGGTTTGGGCGAGGGTTAAAATTTCAAATCCCTCATCATGCGTTCCGAAACCACCGGGGAATAAGGCAATCGCGTTGGCCTCTTTCTGAAAGACCAGTTTTCTGGTGAAGAAGTATTTGAACGTGACGAGCTTGGGGTCGTCGGCGATCGTGGCATTCGGCCCTTGTTCGAAGGGCAGCATGATATTGACCCCGAAACTGTTCTCGCGCCCGGCGCCCTCCTGGCAGGCGCGCATGATCCCGTCGGCTCCTCCGGTTATGACCATGAACCCTTGCTCGACGATCCGACGGGAAAACTCGAAGGCCATCTGGTAGTTCGGATCATCCGCAGCGGTGCGGGCCGACCCGAAGATGCTGATCTTGCGCCGATCGCGATAGTCATGAAAGACGCGGAAGGCATGACGCAATTCTTTTACGGCGCGGTTGACGATCTTGAGGTCCAGGATATCAAGATGAGAACTGTGCAGCCGAAGCGTCCCGGCCAGGAGTTCCTTCATGATCGCGGCCTGAAGGTCGTCTTCCGGACTGTCGAGCAGGAGGCGAATTTGGCTGAGCAACTCCTCATTCGACGGGAGGGGACGGGAACGGGTCTGGGACGTTTTCATGTGGTTATCCATGTGGGGTTATGGTTCGTGCTTGAGAGACAAAAAACTCTATCAGCTGATCGCCTGTTGGTCAAAAGAATGCGTATATGTGCGAGGTTAGACTCGACTAGGAGCTGGAGGCATCGTTTGAAGCGTCCAAGCCCGAATACGCGTGAGGTCAGACGACGAGAGGTCCGTGAACTGAATATCGTTAAGCCAGGCGCCGGTCCCAGTCGAGGTTTTATCTGGCTCTGCTCCGAGAACCTTGCTGGCCATCACCCTTCCGCGAATCGTCAGGGGAGTGTTTTGACCGGAAATGGAAAATGCCAGTACGACATTCGCCTTTGGTGTGAGCTTCGTTGCCGATTCGATTGACGCTCCGATATGGTTCAGTTGGGTGATCATGGCGTTGTAGTTGAGTCCTTGGGCCGAGGTTCGTCCAACCACGCTCACGACGACAGGGATCTTCGTGCTACGTCTGGGCGGGTTGAGCATCAGATCTTGGGCGCTGAGCACCCCAACCGGTTGGTTTTGTTTCGTGACAATCAGGAGAAAAGCGCCTGTCGCCATCATGAGTGTCGAGGCTTCTGCCAAGACCTCATCGTACTCGATGAACTGCACTGGACGTGTCATAATCGTTCGGACTTCGATGTCGTGCGGTTCGAGTCCCTGAGCGACGACTTTCTTGACAATGTCGGTCGGCGTCATGAGGCCGAACTGCGTATCGGTATCCTTGACGAGCAAGCAGGGCGCCTGCTCTCGTTCGAGCAGCAGCGCCGCCTCGCTGACAGAGACGTCTCCCGGAATTTGCACGACCCCTGGCGTCATCATGTGGGCTACCATAGTGGGTATGAACTGTGCCGTCTTGAAGGGCCTGTCATTGTCGATCGGCATGGGTTCGAAACTTCCCTCGATTTGCGCCTGCACGACTCGTGAGGGTTCCGCCCCTGGCGACGTATGCCAAGTATAGCAGACGGGGCCCCCTGGTCCTTGACCCGGGCTTCCCTTGTCAAACAAGGGGTTCGGCGAATAGACTAGGCCAATTATTAGAACAGCACAAGGGGTGATCAGTGCCTGATCTCGATTTTGTTCAGCAGGATTTTCAGCGTCGCCTTAGGGAAATTCCTCCACAGGGGATGGGGCTGTCAGTCGACGTCTATACTCCCGATCTGTTTGAGCTGGTGGACAGACTCAGGGAGCGAGGACTCCAGCCTGGCTATCTCGAAGTCTTTAAGGCGACGACGACTGCGCTGACAACGGTTCGACAGGCTATGCCGGCTATCCCGCTGGCATACCACGGGGAAGGCCTATGGATCACCCAGCCGGATGTGCAAACGTCTCCGTTCTTTCAGCAGGACGTCGGCGAGATGGTCACGCACCTCAACAGCCTGCAGAGCCTCTGGCTGAATCATGAGTGCGCGATGAAGCAGATGGCGGGCTATTCGTTCGGCACCTATGTCCCTCCCCTTTATACGCCGCTGAGCGCAAAAGTCGTGGCCGACAATATCGCGACGGTTCAGCAGACGATGGATCGGCAGGGTGGTCGAGCGGGCGGGACTGCGCCGCTCTTTCTCCTGGAGATGCCGCCGCTCACATATTTTTCTGCAGGCACGATATCGACCCCTCATTTTTTCCGGCTCGTCACAACATTGGCGCCCTGCGGTCTCGTGCTGGATATCGGGCATCTCTGGACGGTCTATCGCTATACCGGCGCTTGCCGGCGGATAGCTCTTGAACAGTTCGTTCGGGAATTCCTCGACGAGTTTCCGCTGGAGCGGGTCGTAGAAATTCACATCGCGGGGTTGGCCTGCCATGAGTCGGTTGGTGGGCCTCAGGGAGGAGGGGGGCTTCCTGAGTGGATCGACGCCCATGCCGCTCCGATTCCATCGATCCTCTTCACCCTGCTTGAACAGGTTCTGGCCCATCCGAATCTCTGTAGCCTCCGGGCTGTGGCGCTTGAAGTAGACACCAAACCGATCGAGATGATTGTGGAGGAGTATGCAGAGGCCGTTCGGCGTTTCGCCATCCTCGTTCAACAGACGATGGCCAGAGGAATGGCGGTAGAACAGCCGGTGAAATTGACGTCTTGTCCAGCCTCAGTCCGGGAACCGGTGTGCCAGTCTGATCGGCAGCGGTTGCGCGACGACTATGAACGCTACGCGCAAATCATTTCCGGGCAAGCTCCCATTGCTGGCCCGGAGTGGAAGGAAACGGCTGCGGATGCGACGGGTCTAGCACAGTACCGCACGTCCTATCTGCCGCACGAGATCCTCCATTGGGGAGGGGACCTTGCAGAGATGTTCCCACAGACTTGTTTGGCCCTAGAGGAGCGGGGCATCTGCCTGACAGAGTTTGTGCCTTTCTGGTTTCGGTCGCCACGCCCGCTCACGCAGTCGTATGATTTTTTTCTCCTCAAGATCGAGCGGTTTCTCGAATTCGTGACGGAATGCGCGCCGGATGAGCTGGTTTGCGTACAAGAGGAATGTGACAGCTTACGCCTGGCCTATGCGCAGGCGAATGAAGTAGGGAGCCAGGTGGTGGAGATGGAGCGAACCAGATGAGTTTCTGGCAGTCACTCGCTAAACCGGTCATCGGGATGGCGCCGATGGACGGGGTCACCGATGCGACGTTTCGCCATACCGTGGCCCTGCACGGGAAGCCGGACGTCTCTTTCACAGAGTTTACGCATGTGCATGACGTCTGTCGGGGGCCGGAGTTCCTGTTGGATTCTCTGATCTATCATGAGGCGGAGCGGCCGATCGTCGCGCAGCTCTATGGGAAAGAGCCGGACCTCTTCTATCAGGCCGCCCATGCAGTCTGTGAGTTGGGGTTTGACGGACTGGATATCAACATGGGCTGTCCCTCGCGGAGTGTGGCCTCATCCGGATCGGGA
>JANOJM010000135.1:0-1504 GCA_031418735.1 Nitrospiraceae bacterium
GTTGGCGAAATTGATCACCACGGCGCAGTCGAGGCCCGCCATCACCAAATTCTTTCCCGTGGATAACCGGGTCGAGTCGATCGTGGATCCCGCCACGCTGCTTCCGGAGCACTTGACCTTCAAGCGGCGAGAAGGGAAGAAGAAGGAAGATATCGAGTACAGGTTCCACCATAAAGAGGGGACGGTCACGGCTGTCAAAGATGGGGCGACTGAAACATCGGAGATCCCGCCTGGCACCCAGGATGTCATCTCCTGCCTCTATTATGCTCGCAGCATGTTGCCGCTACAGCCAGGCGCAACCATGACGATGAACGTCTATCATGATAAAAAGAATCGCAAGCTGGAAGTGCATGTGGAGGAGATCGAAACGGTCAGCGGTCCGTGGGGGGAGGTTGAAACGGCTCGTGTGTTGGTCGTCATGCCGTTCCAAGGGCTCTTCCTCAACCAAGGCAACATCCGGGTGTGGTTTACTAACGACGATCGGCGAATTCCGGTTCGCATGAAGGCCAAGGTCATCATCGGGTCGATTGTGGCCGATCTCGTCAGCGGATTGCCGGCTGAGGCACCGGCCCGGTAACGACCTCAGCCATTCATTGCCCGCCTCGCTCAAAACAGTTATACTTGCCCTCAACATCATGGGACAATTTCCTCTTACTTTAAGCAGCTTTATCACCCAGAAGCAGGCGCCTCACCAGGGGATCACTGGGGAACTTGCTGCTCTTCTGTCCCAGATCGGTCTGGTTGGGAAACTGATTGCGCAGGATCTCAGACGTGCAGGTCTGATCGATATCCTGGGAACGACCGGCGAGATCAATGTGCAGGGGGAGACGGTCAAGAAGCTGGATGAGATTGCGAACGAAACCTTTCTCAAGGTATTTCACCAGAACGGACTTGTGTGCGCGCTGGCATCGGAAGAGATGGAAAAGCCGGTCCTGCTGCCGGAGAATTGGCCGCAGGCCAAATATATGCTGCTGTTCGATCCACTCGATGGCTCATCGAACACGGACTGCAACATGCCGCTTGGCGCGATTTTTTCCGTCGTGACGCCCGGGCACAGCGACCGGATGCCGACCAAGGATGACCTTACCCGCAAGGGAACAGAGCAGGTGGCCGCTGGCTATCTCCTCTACGGGTCGAGCACGATGTTGGTCTATACAGTGGGACAAGGAGTCCATGGGTTTACGTTGGATCCTGGCATCGGTGAGTATCTCCTATCGCACGAACAGATCCGCATCCCTGCTCGCGGCAAGGTCTATGGCGCGAACGAAGGCAACTACCATAAGTGGCCTGGAGGAACGCAAAAGTATATCGACAGCCTGAAAGTCAAGGATACAGCGACCGGGCGCCCCCATAGTGTACGCTATTCCGGTTGTCTGGCGGCCGACGTGCATCGGATTCTTCTCGGAGGAGGCATCTATCTCTATCCCGGCGAGATAGATAAGCCGGAGGGCAAGCTTCGGTTATTGTACGAAGCGAATCCCTTGGCGATGGTGGTCGAACAGGC
>JANOJM010000136.1:0-7711 GCA_031418735.1 Nitrospiraceae bacterium
CCGAACACGATTTTGAGAGAGGTATTGATTGCCGATGTGAAAGGCATTGCGATCAACCACGGCCTGGATCATCGGAGGATCCAGGAGGCTTAACCGCTCGGCGGAACAGGGGATCTTATTTCGCATGCGCTACGTTCCCAAATCATTAACAATACCGTCAGGTCATGCGGCGTAGTCTGAAACAGACCGGGAAAACTGTCAAGAAATGACCAGTTTCCCGCAGGCGATTTGCATCGTCGTTGTCTCTTCCATCGGCACCGATAGCGTACATTCTTTGATTGCACGCGAGACTGTCCGTTACGCGCGTATCCGTGCTTGCAATAGAAATTTCGACATCCTGCGGGCTAGGCGAGGGGCAAGTGGCGCGAGGCAAGAAACCTTTTGCGGAGAACTTTTTCTGTATCCTGTCCGGTTAGAGCCGGGAGTGAGACCCATCGCAAAGGGGAGGCTTTTTCGTGTGCTTACAGCCACAGAATGCCACCCGTTTTTTTTCTTCAAAATGAACCTGCATCGGAGAGAACTCTGTTCCCGTATGGGATCCATCGCAAAACGGCTGCGTTTTCGATCGACCACATTGACACCAATAGACAGTGCCGGGCCCCACTTCGACCATGCATGGTGTCCGTCGCGCAATCACCGGTTTATCTGGCATGGGATTCCTTCTTCGTGCATTTGTGAGGTGTAATGGGGTGCAGCTTTCTCAACATTTTCGAGGCAGCCCCTTTGCGCTAACCGGTGTTAGCCACAGATAGTCCGCAACCTTTTCCTGGACCATATCGCGTAATTCCTCGGTACGCCCCACCTCGAAAGACGTCATATAGACGCTGACCTGGCGGACTTGATCGGCCAGACGGCGGATCACTCGTTTCGGAACCGGAAGGTTGTACTGAATGTGCCCGGCCCCTGTATAGCTTACCAGCGGCCCAGCCATGGGATCGGGCTCCAAGCGAATCCGATTGAGGCGCTGGACGAGGGTCTTGGCCATCCCCTCGTCGCGAACCATGGAGGCTTCGAGCATCGTCCGATAGAGAGTGTCGTCTCCTTTACCATGGCAGGCCTGGAGCTGTTGAAGGATACGCATTCGATAGACCGGATCATCGACAGTGGTTTCACCCGTCATGTCCCATTGCGCCATCATGGGATCAGATTCCGCTTGGGCCAGGCCGTTCTTGGCGACGATCCGTACCAACGGCTTCGGAGGATTCATGGCATCCAGAGTCCAGTGGTGTTCTTTTGCCAGCTGTACCAGCGGCTCATAATCCTCGAACGCGCCGCCCCAGTTCTGTCGCCATCTGACGGCCTCCAGGAATTCTTGGCGGTTCATGTCCGGCCCTGAGACATACTGATCCAATGCTGTTTGGCCGTCCCAACCGAACATTTCCATAGCTAAGGCCGGCGTACGTCCCGCTGCTTGTAACCCCCGCAGCACCGTTATCGCCGCATCGATGTGAAACCGATTATGATGTTCTTCGCCCAGATAAATGATGTCCTGTTGGAGCAGCAACGCGGCCCATTGTTCGGGAGAAACCGGCTGCCCCGTCGCCGTATCGATAATCTGCCATTCCTTGAACGGCGCATGTTGCCCGTTCTGCGAGGCAGCAGAAGATCTAGCGCTCCCTCCACTCGTGCAGGCCGCGGTAAACCACAATACCCCGATAACCAGCAGTACCTTGAATGTTACAAAGATCGCTCGCATAGCGAGCGGCGCCGGTGTCTTGTCCATAGTCTCTACCTAACACAGGCATCTCGGGATGGGCAAGACGGAAACCTTGACGCCCGTGGACTAGGTCGTTATGCTTCCGAGAGTCACAATTGATGTCATCGCAGATCGACGCGCCCCGTACCAACCGACACATGAATTCTACCGCACAGGTTCTTGCAGACTTTCGCTCACAGGTCACTCAACTCTTGCAGGAACGCGAGAAGGAGTGGGAGGCCTCACGCAAACTCGTTGAGGCAAAGCAGCTTACAACGACATTGAAACGGTTGATCGAAGAAGCCCATCGCGTCGATCTTCCTGTCATCATCCGTGATGCGATTACTCTGGCCTTGGGAAACTCAGAAGCCGCCAGCATTCAAAATCTTCCCGGCCCCAGACTCAAAGAACTGACAGGGCTTCCCCCGACAAAAGCCGTGCGGGCTCTCTGTGTATGGTTCGGCGTCATCGAGGGCCCTGCGCTGCAGTGGCCAGTGGCCTCCCTGCAGAGCGAAGGGGTTGAAACCTTCGCTCATTCTTTCTTCAATCCCTTTGACCTGCTCCTCGAAGCGAACGTGGCTTCCTTGCTTGATCTGGGAGCCGGCGACCTATCGTTTGCCACGGAGCTGGTCGAGCAATATGTGGTTCCCCTTCAGCAACGGCAGCGCGAGTTAATTCTTCATACGCTTGATCGGCTTCAGCCAGGCTCAAATCTGGGTGGCCCGCTCCATCCGGAGAGGGAACGACTCAACGGTTTACGGTCTCGGACCGGGCTCTCGTTTCAATTCTACGGGAATCAGGACATGTACGATCTGGGCAGCCTCGATCAGACAGGGAAACTCGCACCCCGCTACACGATCGCGACCTGCTGGGCTCCCGCGACACCCACGTTTGCCTATGAACCGACCAGATTGTCCGATCAGATCATCACTCAAGAGCTCCATCGAACTAAAGGCACGTTCCGGCATACCCACTTTTCAGGGGAACCGGCATTAGAAGTCCAGCATGGAGACCGTGCGCTCCTTTTTCCGCCATGGAAGTTTGAAATTCGAGGCCCCCTCGTGCTGCTTGACCTCCTGGCGCGCCGAGGTCTCCTTTGTGTTCTCGGAGCCGTCGACACCCAGGTCTTCTGGGAAACCCTGGCACAGCTTCTCGACGACGTCCGCTATCGACCGAATAATCAGCCATTTACATCGGACAATCTTCCAGTGGTATTCGGCGAGATTTTTGAGCGGCTCTCGCGCCTTGCGATCGGCGAGACTCTTAATTTGTCGGACTACGGCCCGTTACGCAGAGAAATCCCACGAGTCCTCCCCCTGCTCCCTGCGCAGGCCCCCTCCTATCGTTTCCGCTCCATTCAGATTCGCCGAGGCGCCGTCTTTCCAGGAATCCCCGCCAGTAGTACCGCGAGACGGTTTTCTGACATGGTCGAAGAAAGCCCTCCTTGGATGCTGATCCTCGTGCCGGAATAGCAAGAGGCTGAAAAAACGCCAGCACGAAGAAGGTTGAGGCTCAGGCTAAGGTTGAGATAAAGCGAGCCTGATCTTCGCTCAACCTTGACCTCAACCTCAGCCTATCTCATCTCGCTGCGGCCTTGCTGGACGAACTTTCTGAGCATCCTGCAGGGGTATTCTCTTCTTGTCCAAGGCATGCAGGTCCTCAAGTTCTTCTGTGCCGAAATAGATTTCCCGCAGCCTGTGCATAGAGCGGAATGGAGCAACCCACCGGCGCAAAGCCCTGCGAATCGCCATCTCTCGACTGGTCGATGCAAAAACTCGTGTGAAAATTGACCATCTAGAGACCCTTTGTTAGACTTCGAGCGTGTTAGATCACCATCCACGCCTGAACCACCAGGGCCACTAATCCCAACATGAATTCATCGCACACCATCCGGTCGATCCAGGACAATATTGCGCTGGTCATCAAGGGGAAAACCCACGTGATCGAGATGGCGGTGGTCTGCCTTCTGGCCCGTGGTCATCTTCTGCTTGAAGATGTGCCCGGTGTTGGCAAAACCACATTGGCGCACAGCTTGGCCCGATCGCTGGATTGCTCGTTCAAGCGTATTCAATTCACCAGCGACCTGTTGCCTTCCGACATCGTCGGCGTCTCCATGTTTAACCGGCAAAAACAAGGATTTGAGTTCATCCCTGGTCCGATTTTCGCCAACGTCGTGTTAGCCGACGAGATCAATCGCACCACACCGAAGACTCAGAGCAGTCTCTTGGAGGCAATGAGCGAAGCGCAGATCTCCGTCGACAATCAGACTCACCCGCTTGAACAGCCTTTTATGGTCATTGCCACGCAGAACCCGGCTGAATATCATGGGACGTTTCCCCTTCCGGAATCCCAACTCGACCGGTTTCTGATGCGCCTCTGTATTGGATATCCCACGCCAGAGGAAGAGAGAAAGGTGCTCGACCGTCCGTATTCGTTGCATCCCGCTGAAGCGTTGGAAGCGGTGCTGTCAGCCCAGGAAGTATTGGCATTGCAGGCGCGCGTGGATCAGGTCCATATGGAAGAGAGTCTGACGGACTATCTGCTCGCGATCGTTCAAGCCACCCGTCAGAGCGAGCTCTTGTCCCTGGGGGTCAGCACGCGTGGAGCGCTCGGGCTGAGCAAAGCGGCCAAGGCATTGGCGGTCGTCCGCGGACGCGACTATTGCCTTCCCGACGACATCAAAGAACTGGCGCCGATCGTGCTGTCCCACCGCGTCATGCTGAACCGGACTCATGGCATGCGGACACAGAGCTTTGAACAGGCAGAGCGTATGGTGCTCGATATCGTCGAAACCGTTCCCGTCCCTGTCTAGTCAAGCACTGATGGATGCCCTGGCCAACTGGGTAAACTACGCGCGTGAAGCACCTACTTCTCAACCTCCGTGCCACACCAGCCGTTTCCTTCATCCGCGGCATGTTCCGGCGGCGGTCGATACATTTCACGCCTGAAGGGACCAAGTTTCTGCTCTTCACATTGGGGATCGGGCTTGCCGCCATCAACACCGGCAACAACCTGTTTTACTTACTCCTCGCAATGATGCTCAGCTTCATCGTGATTTCCGGATTGCTTTCGGAGCACTGTCTTCGGCGATTGGAGTTTCACCGTCATGTGCCCGATCTCATCATGGCAAACGAACCGACCCTCCTCTCACTTTCAGTCACCAACCGGAACAGGCACCTGCCAAGCTTTTCTCTTCGGTTGCTGGATGTCGTCGAAGGCAAAGATGTCGACCGGGGTCTCGCCATTCATCTCCTGCCCCCGCAGAGTTCGGTGCTTCTCTCCTATCCACTGCTTGCGACAAAACGGGGGTGGATCCGGTTCGAAGGCATCGGAGTGCAGACGCTCTTTCCCTTTGGACTGTTCCGCAAGATAGGGCGCTATTCTACAGAAGCGCATCTACTCGTCAGTCCTCCCATTAAGCCGCTTACGTTACGGTTCGTGGATGAATTGTTCAGCGAGGGGCAAGGAGAGTCTCTCTCTCGACGGGGAGATGGAACCCAATTGTACAACCTCCGCTTGTATCACCCGGGCGACGACTCGCGAGCCATCCATTGGATGACCACTGCCCGTACTTCTCAGCTGATCGTACGGGAGACCGAAGCGGAGGATCAGCGACGCATTACAGTCGTCCTCTCAGTTGTAGCTCCTGAAGAAGGGGGTCCTCTTTTCGAGCGAAGCGTGACATTTGTGGCGTCACTGCTCTGGCAATTGACTGAGCGTGCGTACCCTGTGCAACTCATCGTAGGGACGGAAGACTCCGGATTCGGGTCGGGGCCCGCTCATCTCTTGGCGATGCTGCGCCTGTTGGCGTTGTGCGAAAGGCAGTGGCCTGAAGCCGATGGAGTCGGCGGTGGCAGAGAACATCCCCCGATCAACAACGAAGGCGAGCGGGGGTACACAGTGGCGGTCGTTCCCTGGTCGAACCAGGCTTTGCCAATAACGGCGGTGCGAGCCGATCGGGTGCTCTACGCCGCGCAACTCGAAGAGTTGACACATGCCTTTTGAGCAGGCCTTTGCCCTCAGTTCCGTTCTCCTTGCCACCATGGCGTTTAGCGGGCTTGTGCTTGCGCAGAGTGTCCCGTTCTGGCTTGCCCTCCCCATGGTGATCATTCTCATGTTCTCGGCGCTCCACGCAGGAGGGATCCTTTTCATTCGACGGGCAATCGCGCGGGTCACCGTTTCGGCGACCATGTGGAATATCCTCCTGATCGGCGCCTTTGCCCTATTGCTGATCGATCTCATAGTGGTATCACGAGACCTTCTCCCGGCGGGCATCCACTTTTTGGTTGTGCTGCTCGCGGTCAAATTACTTACCCTCCAACAGCGGCGTGACTATCGGCATCTCTATGCAATTAGTCTCATGGCAATCCTGGCTTCCGCAGCACTGACGAGCGATGCCTGGTATGTCCCGATTTTTCTGTTGTATCTGATCGCGGCGGTCTGGACGCTCTTGCTGTATCACATGACCCAAGAAACAGGGGAAGTCTCTGCCGTTTCCCCATCCGTAAACACGGCAGCCTGTCATACGACATTACCGATCCGTATCACCCGCCACTTCTTTTGGTTGACGAACGGAACTGCCGTTCTGGCAGTTGCCCTGACGCTTGCCATTTTTTTTCTCATCCCTCGAATGGGTGCGGGCGTGCTGCAGAAATCGAGTGGCGAGGCATTGCGGGCGACGGGGTTTTCCGATCGGGTTGACCTTGGAACGATTGGGGCAGTTAAACAAGATCCTCAAATCGTCATGCGGGTTGAATTGCCGGATCAACCAGCTGTTGATAAAGACCGACTTTATCTGAGAGGCCTCGCCTACGATCAGTACAATGGACAATCATGGACTCATAGCGGTACTCGCCGGCGTTCGTTGAATCTTGTGGCCGAGGGAACATTTCTCGTTCGCCCGGCCGGCAGTCGTTCCTCGAACAGCCTGTCAGGATCGATTCGCCAAGACATTATGCTGGAAACGCTCGATACCGCCGTTCTGTTTGCTGCCCCATTCGCGGAACTCGTGAGCGGTGAGTTTCTTGAGATACAGGCCGATGCCATGGGCGGGCTCCGCTTGCCGGTTTCCCCTGCCTCCCGCATCCGATACTCCGTCATCTCTCAAGCGCCACAACTTGCCGCAGACGAACGGATTGCCTCGGCACTGGACTATCCCGATGGAATCCTTGCCCACTATCTTCAGGTTCCTGCGGCATCACAGCATGTCGCAGACTTGGCGCGTCGCGTCAGCCACGAGGCCACGACCCCATTCGAACGAACCTTGGCGATTCAACAACATCTCTTGAGCAATTATCGTTACAGCCTTGAAGCTGATACGGCTACACTCAGTCATCCGCTCGAGGAATTTCTGTTCACCAGAAAGACTGGGTACTGTGAACATTACGCGACCGCTATGGTTGTCATGCTGCGAACCGTCGGCATTCCGGCCCGACTCGTGACAGGGTTTCTGGCGACGGAATGGAATGAATACGGGGGCTACTTTACCGTCCGCCAGCAGGATGCCCATGCCTGGGTCGAGGTCTATTTCCCTCACTCAGGCTGGATCACCATGGATCCCACCCCCACTGTCAGCACAGCAGTTTCCACTTCCCGCTGGGCGCCGCTCACCCGATTCGGAGAATCCGTCCGGTTGCAGTGGGATCGCCTATTTGTCCGTTATAGCGTGAAGGATCAACTGGCAGTCGTTCATGGGGTTCGAGAAGGCACTGATGCGTTACGAGAAAGAGTGAGTCGCTGGGTTTCGCTGCTGAGCGCTCCGATAGGTCAGGCTCTCAGCCGTCTGATGCACATGGTCCGGACGTTCCATCTAGGAATGCTGGAACTCATCACGGGAGTGATCGTGCTCGGCTCGGCCTTATTCCTTCTTATGCTTCGGGATAGGATCGCGCTATGGGCCACCACACATCTTCCGACATCACATCCGGAACTTGCGATCGTTCAGCTCTACGCCCGTATGCTTCGCATGATGGAAAGGCATGGCGTGAGGAAGTCTCCAACTGCCACAGCCAGTGA
>JANOJM010000137.1:0-3193 GCA_031418735.1 Nitrospiraceae bacterium
GGTATTCCACCTCGACCGAAACTACGGCAAGACCTGTGCGCTCGACGCGGGCTTTAATCAATCTTCCGGAGACATCATCATTCAAATCGACGGCGACCTTCAGCAGGACAGTGCGGACATCTTGAAGCTTCTGCCCCATACTGACACCCACGATCTCGTGTGTGGATGGAGACTGGAACGGCAAGATGGCTTGGTGAAAAAAATATCGTCCCGCATCGCCAACCGCGTTCGGAACTTTTTTACCCACGACGGCGTCCACGATACAGGATGCCCGCTCAAGGTATTCCGGCGGCCAGTGCTGGAGCGGTTGCGCCTCTTCGAAGGTATGCACCGATTCTTTCCCGCGCTCGCGATCATGCATGGGTTCACGGTCACGGAAGTGCGGGTCCGGCATTATCCGCGTATTCACGGCGTCTCCAAGTACGGCATGGGCAATCGATTATTTAAGTCTCTTTACGATTTGATTGCCGTGCGGTGGATGCAAACCAGGGTGTTGCGCTATCATTTCAAGAAGGGCGAGGGGCCAGAGGCTCGAGGCTAGGGGTGGGAAACAAAGGCTTTAAAGATCTTGCTGTCTGGCAGAAAGCCAAAGATCTTGCCGTGTCGATTTACAGCGTATCCAATAGCGAGATGAAGAGCGTTGACTTCGGCCTAAGAGACCAAGTACGACGTAGCGCAGTGAGTGTTGCGAGCAATCTTGCCGAAGGAGACGAACGCGATACCGACAAGGAATCGATCAGGTATTTTTTCATTGCCAAAGGTTCAGTCGCTGAATTACGCACACAACTTCAGATCGCACATGAATCAGGCCACCTCAATGGGACCATGTATGAATCGCTCGAAAAAGAATACGCCATTCTTGGCAAAAGGATCGGCAAGCTCATCCAGGCGAGACGCACAGCCCCTCGCCTCTAGCCCTTCGCCTCTGGCCTGTCCATGAGCCTCGAAACCATCTGGCTTACCATCGGATTTCTCGGCCAAGGGCTGTTTTTCGGCCGCTGGGTGGTTCAATGGATTGCGTCCGAAAAGAAGGCGGAGAGCCAGGTTCCAGTCTCGTTTTGGTACATGAGCCTGATAGGCGGGCTCATCACACTCGCCTATGCGATCTATCGGGAAGATCCGGTCTTCATCGCAGGACAGAGCATCGGATCGATCGTCTATGTTCGCAATCTGATGCTGATCTCTCGCGCAAGTCAGGCGAATCCGCCGGTCAGTCCCTCCTCGCCACGAACATAACTTTGATATCGAACCTGCTCAACAAATGCCGTCACCACACGATCCCAACGATTCGATGACCACAACCGATCGTTCTCCCCATGCCCTGCTCCTTCTAGCCCTTCTCCTCCTGTCGGGGCTGCTGTTCTTCTTGGGACTCGGCGACATGGGACTGACGGACCGTGACGAGGGACGGAATGCCGAGGCTGGACGGGAAATGTTCGAGTCGGGGGATCGCCTGACGCCGACGTTCAACGGTGAGTTGCGTGTCGCAAAGCCGGTTTTGCTCTATTGGTTGATGGAGCAATCCTATCGTCTGTTCGGTTCCAACGAGTTCGCCGCACGATTCCCCTCGGCCGTCTTCGGCGTGGGGTTGATCCTCATGCACTACCTATTTCTTGTGCACCAGCGCGATCGAACCATCGCACTCTTCGGCGGGTTGATGCTCTTGCTCAACCTGGAAATCCTTGGACTCGGGCGCATGGCGCTGACCGACAGTGTCTTGATATTTTTTACCACGGCATCGCTGTACGGATTCTGGCTGGGCCTGCATGGAACCGGCGGTGTGCGTCGATGGATCTGGATGTTCTATATCGGCATGGCTCTCGCCACGCTGACGAAGGGACCGGTCGGGTTCGCCGTGCCCCTCGTCATAGCGATACTCTACCTCACCTGGACGCGCCGGTGGCAGGACTATTGGCAGAAAGGGGTTCCCCTTGCAGGTACCCTGCTATTCGTTCTACTTGCCGCACCCTGGTATGCGGCCATGTTCCTCGTGCATGGCGACGCCTATGCCTCAGGCGCGAAGGCCCATTCGATCGGGCGATTCCTCAGTCCAATGGAGGGACACCAGGGCACCATCTTCTTTTACCTCCCGGTCCTGCTCTTAGGTTTCTTTCCTTGGAGCGCACTTCTTCCTGTCCCGCTCTACCAAACATTCAAACGCTGGCACGAGGCTAGAGGCTTGAGGCTAGAGGAGAGAACACGCCAGAACTCTAGCCCCTCGCCCCTAGCCCCTCGCCCATCGAGTTCACTTGAACTCGATCTCTTTGCCGCTCTGTGGCTTGTAGGCACCTTCGTGTTCTTCACAGCCTCTGCAACCCGCCTGCCCCACTATATCGGTCCATTGTTTCCTGCCGCCGCCCTGTTGACAGCCTCGTACTGGTCCCGGTGCCTGAGCGATCCGGCGACGAAAGGGATTCGGGGATCCATACATCTCATGATGGGAGTGGGATATCTCTTGGCGATCGGTTTTGCCTGTCTCCCCACCCTCTACGCAACCTACGCCTCCAAGATGGTGCGAGAGTTCCCCTTGGCCGGACAGGTAGATCTCGGCAGCGGTCCCTATCTGGTTGCAGCCCTATTGTTACTCGGAATGACGTTGGTGGGATATCTTGGATTGAATGACGAGCGGCGCGGAGGAGCGTTCTGGGCAGCTGGGGGAACCTTGGCCGGTCTGGTTCTGATTGTCATCGTCATTACATTTCCGCACATCAATCGATATGTGATCGCGCCACCGCAGGAACTCGCCTATGCCGCAGGACTGAACCTGGATCGCCAAGATCAGTTCATTGCCTATGGCACCCTAAGACCATCCTCCGTATTTTACGCGAAACGCAAGACCCTCTTTGTACCCTTCGGGGAAGAAGACAAGATACGGACGGCCCTGAAAGAGGCGAAGAGAGTGATGATTCTCTTGCCGGAGAGCGCACAATCGAAGTTGCCGGCGGAAGCAATCGGGATGGTCCCCATCCTGAAACGCTACGGCTACGTATTGCTGGCCAACCAGCCAATGGTGACGATTCCAGAAGGTGCAGCCCCGCCATCGCCGCCGCCCACCATTCTCGGCCATTGAACGGTTGATCTGGTTTGTTTGGTTCATCTGGTTCATTTGGTTGGTTTGGTTCAACCAAATAAACAAGACAAACAAAATAAACCAAACAAACAAGACTACATCGGCACGATGCCTTTCAGGGCA
>JANOJM010000138.1:0-25324 GCA_031418735.1 Nitrospiraceae bacterium
AAAAAGCCAGGCCGTGAGCCCCTGATTTCCTTGTTGCTGATTAGAGAAATACTCCCTAGAATCCTGCCCATACATTGATCGCGAGGCCTTCATGCGATATATCGTCGTTGCCGCACTTCTTGGCCTTCCTCTTACCGCCTACGCGGGCAACATCAAAGACACCGATCTGATTACCAGCAACACCTTCTTTCTGCCGCCATCGACAGCCAAAACGGTCTTTATCCAAGCGCGAAACTCCTCCGACAACGAGGCCGTGTCGCTCACCGATCTCGGTGCTCGCCTGACCGCCAAAGGCTATCAAATCATCCAAGATCCTAGCGCAGCGCATTACATCGTGCTCGCAAATATCGTCTACTGCAACATCACCAAGCCGGAAATGCCGGTCGAGAATATCGTCGCGGGTGGCTATGGATCCGGTATCGGCTCCTCCATCATGGGTGGGCTGCAGGGTCTGACCGGCATGGCCAGCATGGCAGGCCCGCAAGGTGCGATTGTCGGTACTGCCGCTTCAATGGGTCTCAGCGCCATTGAGGGGATCGGCAGTGCGGTGGGCAGTCTATTCAGCGGACCCTCGACACCCAAGATGCCGGACGACGTGAATTACGCCTGCGTCGCCGACTTGCAGATTACAGAACAAGGGGCCACAGCATCCGCCCCTGCACCGGCCAAATCGGGAACCGGCCAGCAGCCAGGCGTCTACCAAACTCGTCTTGCCGCCGACGTGCATCAGAAGAAGCTCGACGAAGCTGAAGCCACGCCGCTGTTGCAACAGCGGTTGAGCGCCTCCGTGGCAGGCAATTTTTGATGAACACCTTATTGGGTCGTCTTACCCCTCACCCCTTACCCTTCACGATCTTGTTGTTGCTCATCACCCTGACGACCGGTTGCTCCAACATCATTCGATCCGGCCTCATGAACAGCAATACGGTGTTTCTCGATCCCAGCATGAATCGCACAGCCTATCTCCAATTGAGAAACATTTCTGAAAATCAAAACATCACGCTCACCGGCGTCCAGACTAAACTCACGACCAAGGGTTACCAAATCACCAACGATCCGGAACAGGCGAATTATTGGATCCAAGCCAAGGTCGTGTATTGTCATAAGGGCGCCGACGGTGTCACGCCGGAATCTGTTGCGATGGCGAACTTCGGCGCTGGTGTCAGCAGTGGGGGAACCGCCATGGCTTCCGCCAGTTCGATGGGCGGCGACAACATGTCTGGCGCCATGATGGGCGATGGCATGCCGATGGGTGGCGGGATGCCCGACATGAACGCGATGATGAGACAGGCCATGGCGATGAGTGGTGGGCGAGGAGGCTTCCCCGGTATGCAGATGCAACAGGCTCCGAAAGAAGAGGGCGTCACCTACCTTTGTGTGACTGACGTGCAGATCACCGATCGCAAGATGGGCAAGCCATTAGGCCGGCCTATGGCGGGGCAAGAAACGGCTGGACCGAAAGTGCAGCAGATGCGGATGGTGGGTCACGTCCGCCAGAAGGATATCGATATCCCTGAAGCCACACCGATCATTCAAGAAAAGATCTCGACCGGTATTGCCGGATTGTTCTAGCAGGTCCTCACTCGCGTCATGTTCTTTCGGATCCTCTGCGATCTTCCCCATGATCCTGTTATACTAACCCCGTTCGAAACTTGTTCACTCCTCACAAAGGCAGTCACGCGATGAGCGCTCCCAATTGGGATGAACTCGCCGAACTCGCATTGAAACGCGTTGTCGCTTCTGGCGCCGAGTACGGCGATGTCCGCCTTCTCGACAGCACGACCCAGACCGTTCACGGCGAAGATTGCCGGATCGATTCCATTCGAGAGACGCAGGACAGAGGGTTTGGGATCCGTGTCCTCTACCACGGCGCCTGGGGTTTTGCCGCCAGTTCGGTGCTGTCGTTGGAAGAAGTCCCGCGTGTGGCTGAATTGGCGATCGAGATCGCGAAAGGCTCTGCGTCTGTCGCGAGTGAAAAGGTGAAACTCGCCGATGAGCCGGTCCATCGAGACCGGGTCGTCACGGCACGGCGGATCGATCCCTTTGCCGTCGCGCTCGAAAGAAAAACCGCGCTGCTGCTAGAGACGATGGAGTATGTCCATCGGCAGCCCGGCATTGTGCGGAGCAGCGCGAGCCTGTGGGCCCGTCAGGACCGGAAGCTCTTTGTGTCGACCGAAGGGTCGCGCCTGGAGTTCGACCTCCTGGCCCTGAGCGGAGATTTCGATGCCACGGCGGTTCATGACGGGCGGTTCGCCTCGCGGAGCTTCAATACGCCGCATCTTCGGATGGGCTACGAATTGATCGAGGATGCGAATTTCCTGGCCGAGGCCCCCCGCATCGCGTCCCAGGCCGTCGAAAAAGTGAAGGCGCCTACCACCGAGCCGGGCCTCTACGATCTTGTCCTCGACCCTGAACACCTGTCGCTCACCATGCATGAATCTTGTGGTCATCCGAGCGAACTCGACCGCGCGCTCGGGTACGAGGCCAACTATGCCGGCACCAGCTTTCTCACGACCGACAAACGAGGCACCTTTCGATACGGCTCTCCGCATGTGAATCTCGTGGCCGATAACTGCGAACCGGAAACCCTCGCCGCAACCGGCTATGACGACGATGGCGTGGCTTGCCAGCAATGGGACATTGTGCGTGACGGGATCTTCATCGGTTATTGCACGAACCGCGAGGTCGCGCCGAAAGTCGGTGAGAGTCGCTCGCGCGGGTCCAATCGAGCGGACAGTTGGGGCAGTGTTCCGATCGTCCGTATCGCGAACATCGGCCTGGAGCCTGGTTCCGCCACCCTCGACGAGCTGCTCGCCGATGTAAAGCGGGGCATCTACATTGAAGGCCACGGATCCTACAGCATCGATCAACGACGGTACAACTTCCAGTTCGGTGGGGATGCATTTTGGCTGATCGAAAACGGCAAACGTACCCACATGGTTCGCGATGTCATCTACCATGGGATTACGCCGGAGTTCTGGGGCAGTTGCGACGGGGTGGCGGATCGGTCGCACCGCCGGCGGTACGGATTCATCACGTGCGGCAAGGGCCAGCCTGCCCAGTCCGGCTGGATGACCCACGCGGCGTCCCACGCGCGGTTCCGCAACGTCAACGTCATCGGAGGGCAGGCCGAATTATGAGTACGACCGGCCACAAGACTTGGCCGAAGTTGACGAGCCGGGACGAGTTCCGGTTTCTCGCGGACCTGGTCCTGAAACATTCAAGCGGCGACCACACGCTGGTTTCATTGCACGATCAGCAGAGCGGGACGACGCGGTTTGCGAACAATCAGATTATACAAAACGTCGATACGAGGCGCGGGTCTTTGAATGTGACGGTGGCGTTTGGGCTGCGTCACGGCACCGCGAGCACGACGGACTTTACTGTGGGGGCGGTGCAAGAGATGGTGGCCAGAGCCACGCAGATCGCGCGCTTGTCTCCGGACGATCCGGAATATCTTCCGCCGGTTGAGCCACAGCAATATGTGGCGCCTCCTACAATGCGAGCTGAAACTGTCGCGGCCGGGCCGGCCCGTCGGCTGGAATATACAAACGAGGCGATCGGGCAGTGTCGGATGGAAAATCTTGGCGCAGCCGGAATTGTGTCCTCGTCGATGGCGATGGTTGGAGTGGCCGCGAGTACGGGACTCTTTGCCCATGAGGAACGGACCGACGCACGATTCAGCCTCACGGTTCAGGCTGGTGAGGCAACTGGCTGGGGCGCCGCGGCCCATCGATCCATCGATCATCTGAGGGTGCAGGAACGGACCCTCACCGCAATCGATAAGGCCAAGCGAGGCTTGGAGGTGTGTGAGTTGCCGCCGGGCCGCTATACCGTGATTCTTGAGCCGGCTGCCGTCGCGGGGTTGTGGTCCTCGCTGCTCTGGACGCTCGATGCGAAGTCTTACGAGAAAGGCACGAGTGCCTTCTCAGGCAAATTGGGCCAGCCGATCGTCGACAAGCGATTGACGCTCCGCAATCTGTCGGCGCATGAGGATCTCTTGGGTGTTGGGTTCACCACTGACGGATTACCGACTGTAACATCCGACTGGATTGCAGAGGGGCGGCTCACACAGCTTGTATACGATCGGTTCACCGCGAAGGGGCGAGGGATCGACCGAATCCCCACGCTCGATGCCCCCTGCCTCTCAGGGATAGGACCGTCTCTGCCGACGCTACAGGAATTAATCAAGGGTACAGCGCGCGCCATTCTTGTGACGAACTTCTGGTACATTCGGACGGTCAATCCGACGGATCTCACCCTGACCGGGATGACGAGAGACGGTACGTTTCTCGTCGAGAATGGAGCGATTGTGTCGGCAGTGAAGAACTTTCGGTTTCACGAAAGCCCCCTGCGGGCCTTCAACCGGATCGAGGCCTTCACCAATCCGGCTGAAGCGATCACGTCCGAAACCGGCAAGCTTCTCGTGCCGGCAATGACGCTCCGCGACTTCAACTTTTCAAGCGTCACCCGATTCTGAGGTTTGCCCGTTGTGAGTCAATAGGAAAGGCGGTGGACATGGTGTGGATGACAAGGTGCTGTCACATGGCAGTCCTGGGAGCGAGCCTGTTGGGCGCCGGCTGCAACATCGCGGGAACTTCGAAGCAAGAGGATCTTGGACAGGGGATCGTGCGGGGTACGTTGGGAGCCCAACCAACCGGCGAGATGCGATTGAAGATGCCGACCAATGTCGTATCTCTACCGGGACAGGTGACGGCGGTCGAGGGCGGGGCCTATGTGCTTCAGGACGTCAGCGGCGTCGAACATCGCGTGGCACATGACGAAAATACTCGCATCGATCGACCGGCTCATGTCGGGGATCGGATCGAAGCCTTCGTGGATGACAAGGGCCGCGCAGTCCTTATTCGGAACATCGACCATGATGAAAGAGTGCGGTAAATCAAGCCTGGGACGGAGAAGCAGACACATGCGAATGAGGGAAGGATGGATGTCCGCTACGCTCTTGGTTGCAGGCATGGCCTGTTGGCTTGCGATGTTCTCACCGGCGGAAGCTGTGCCCGCAGAGCAGACGGATGCTCCGCCACTCTTTGACAATCTGGGCTCCCTCCACCATCCCATCACCACCACATCCGAACAGGCCCAACGGTATTTCGATCAAGGGCTTCGACTCGTCTATGCCTTCAACCACGAAGAAGCGATCCGGTCGTTTGGAGCCGCAGCTCAACTCGATCCACAGGCGGCCATGCCCTACTGGGGAATTGCGCTGGCGCTCGGTCCCAACATCAATAGCGCGCTGGAGAAAAAAGGCGAACATCGCGCGGTCGAGATGGTTCAGAAGGCTCGGCGAATGGCAGCCAGCGCCACTCCTGTAGAGCAGGCCTACATTGAGGCGTTGGCCGCACGGTATGTGGGCCGGAAGGGGGTCAAGCGCAAGGGACTCGATGAGGCCTATGCGAAGGCCATGCGATCGGTGGCGCAGCGGTTCCCCGAGGATAGCGATGCGGCCACGCTGTTTGCGGAAGCACTGATGGATTTGCGGCCTTGGGATTTCTGGAAACCGGATGGGCGGCCGCATCCTGGCACAGACGAGATCGTCACCACGCTCGAGGCCGTGCTTGCGAAGAGCCCCGATCACCCAGGGGCTTGCCACTATTACCTGCATGCGGTCGAGGCGTCATTGCAACCGGAACGAGCATTGCCCTGTGCGGAACGGCTGCCTGATCTTATGCCGGGCGCCGGCCATCTCGTTCATATGCCCGCCCACATTTACATGCGGCTTGGGAAGTACCACGAGGCGGTGGAAGGGAATCAGCAGGCAGCCCACGTCGATGAGCAGTACTTCGCCAGTCAACATCCAACCGGCGAGTACGCCGATGGTTACTACCGGCACAATCTCCACTTTCTCTGGGCGTCCTTGGCGATGGAGGGTCGCAATATCGAAGCCATGAAAGCGGCTCGTGACGTGGCGGCGACGATTACCGTGGAGGAAGCCAGCAAAGATCGCTCGAAAGAATTCTACCTCCCGACGCCGATCTTTTCGATGATTCGGTTCGGCCGGTGGGAGGAGTTGCTCAAGGAGCCTGCGCCGCCCAAGGGATTGCGTTTGATGGACGGGATGTGGAGGCTGGGACGAGGACTCGCCCTTGTTGCGACCGGCCGACTCCCCGGGGCTGAGGGTGAACATGTCGTTCTTGCCGGCCTCACAAAGCAGATCCGCCGGGATCGTACGACGGAAGAAAAGACCCAGCGGGCGCTTCTCAAGATTGCGGAGCGGATACTGTCAGGAGAAATCGCTGCCCGCCGCCAGCGCTATGATGACGCGATCAGACTGTTCGAGGAGGCGATTAAGATGGAAGAGGCGCTTCCCTACTCGGAGCCGCCGCTCTGGCCATTGTCCGTGCGGCACCATTTGGGGGCTGTGCTCTTGCTGGCCGATCGCCCGGCTGAAGCGGAAGCGGTCTATCTCGCGGATCTTCTGCGCCATCCAGACAATGGGTGGGCGTTGACCGGATTGATCCAGAGCCTTCAGGTTCAACAAAAGGATGATCAGGCAGCTGCGGCTGAAGATCGTTTCAAGAAAGCCTGGGTCCATGCCGACTTCATTCCGGCTGATTCTCGAATGTGATGGGCTGCTACGGAGATGGTGCGCCGGAGAGCTGGCCTTTTTCGAGGAGAGTGCCGGAGTTATCGAAGGGCAGGCGACCGTCTTTGAGGTGGAGCTGGCCCGTGATGTTGTATGAGAGGTCTTGCGCCTGAGAGAAGCTGAGGAGCTGGCGCACGACATCGAAGGTTGAGGTGCTTGTCTGAACTGAGACAACGGCATCGCTGAGTCGAGGGACTGTGATGGTTGTATTGCCCAATCCGCGAGCCAGCCGTTTCCCGTTGAGATTGAGCGTAAAGTCGATGCCCGTGACGAGCAGATCGAAATCATTCGGGTTGCGGATACGGAGATCCACTTGCAATCGTTGCTCGAACGCGGTTCCCTCCAAGGGCGTCACATTTGTGACGAGCACCTCCGGGGGTTCCCCTTTCATCAGCCATGAGGCGCACCCGACCATGGAGACAAGGAGAAGGCACGCAAGGGAATGGGCGATGATCCGCATGGGTCTCGATCATACAGGAACATCCGAATCGAAGCCATGCCCGTAGGGAGTGTAAGGATTCACAAAGCTATTCGACTGAGTCGGTAAGGAGGGCTGTTTCATGAGAAGACACATAACCCGGGTTCTGACCGTGGCCGTTCTCCTCATTGGAGCGTGGAACGTGCAATCGACCAGTCTGGCTGCAGCGGATGCGACGTCGGGCAAGGCCTACTTCGCGGGAGGTTGTTTCTGGTGCATGGAAGAAGTTTTCGAGAAGGTTGAGGGGGTGCTGTCTGCGACCTCAGGATATATGGGGGGGACAGTTTCCAATCCGACCTATGAAGAGGTGTCCGCTGGACGAACAGGGCACACGGAATCGGTCGAAGTGGTCTATGACCCAGCTAAAGTGAGCTATCAAAAGCTCCTAGACGCTTTTTGGCGCAACGTCGATCCGGTCACACCGAATGCACAGTTCTGCGACCATGGTAGCCAGTATCGTTCCGCCATATTCTTTCAGACCGACGAGGAGAAACGCGCATCGGACAGCTCTAAACAGGCGATCGAGCAATCGAGACGATTCAAAGAGCCGATTGTCACTCAGATTGTGATGGCTTCGCAGTTCTATCCTGCTGAGGAATACCATCAGGACTTCTACAAGAAGAATCCCATCCGCTACAAAGTCTACAAATACAATTGCGGTCGCGCCCAGCGGCTGGAAGCGTTGTGGGGAAAGCCATAACATAAGCCGCGCGTTCGGCTTCTATAGCCCTGACCCATCGCAAGATTCACGCGACAAATCCTCCGCCCTCAGTGTATATTCCCGATCCCGGCAATTTGTGCCGATACTCTTCCCCACCGAGGTGTGCTTCGTGAAACGCCCAATCCGACAATCGACCAGAAAACCAGTGATCGGTGTCATGGGCCCGGCCAAAGCCGGCCTCCGTGAATTGGCCGACGCCAAAAGTTTAGGAGAACTCATTGCGCGTCAAGGATGGGTGGTGTTGACGGGAGGGCGCGCGAGCGGTGTGATGGACGCAGCCAGTGAGGGGGCGAAGTCGGTGCCCGGTAGCTTGACCATCGGGATTCTCCCGGATGGCAAGGCACGGGTGTCCCGATATGTGGATGTGGCGATTATCACGGACCTGGGCCAGGCGCGCAACAACGTGAACGTCATGTCCAGCGACGTCATTGTGGCCTGCGGGCTCGGCGGCACCGGGACGGTCTCAGAAGTTGCATTAGCATTGAAGGCAAAGAAGACCGTCATTCTGTTGGGGGCCGACAAGGCCGGAGTGGGCCTGTTCAAAAACCTTGCGCCGAATCTCGTCCATGCCGCTGCCTCGCCTGAAGAGGCAGTCAAGCTGATCGGCGATCTCCTCTAGCAGAGTGCTGAAACAAGCCACCAGCAGCGTTCTCGCATCGCTCAGATCCTCAACGTACCCCAGAGGGTACGCCTCCGGATCTTCGCTCGCTGCGGCCTTGCTGGATGGTCTGCTTGAGCACCCTGCGGAGTGTTCTTCTGTTGTGACGCTCGAAGTTCTGGCGTACCAAAATAGTTATTCCGTAGCCCGCTAGCGATCCTCCGAAGCTGCCTCTGATTCTCACATCGAGACCCCCCCAGGATGTCCGTGCCTTCTGAAGAATCACCATTTTTTAGCTCACGCCAACAGTTCCCAAACGTCCACTCTGTGCAGATCGCACCACAGTTTGTCATGGGGCCCCTCGCTTTCCCTGTCCTATCCGCACGTTAGAGGAGGGCCGTCTCGGCATGGATCTTGAGACTTTACAGGCTTCTTATGGAGGCTGTTTTGCACAGAGGCATCCAACCGCACACAATGGCCATCGACAACGGGAGGCGGAGACCGCTCTATTCACGCCTGCTGCACATTTCTTGTGCACTGGCGATGTTCTGTCTGCTGATCGCCGCAGTCCCCACGCCAACGCGGCCCGACTACGACAGCGTCTACCCTCGGTATTCAAACCAGGAAATTCATCGGGCCATCACATGGTATGCCAAGAAATATCGTCTCGACCCTGCGTTGCTACGCGCTGTCATCAAGGCCGAATCCGGATTTCGCCAGCATGCCGTGTCTCGCAAAGGCGCGGTCGGCTTGATGCAACTGACACCGGCTACGGCGACCACCCTACGTGTGCACGACGTCTATGACCCGATCCAGAATATCCGCGGCGGCGCGAAGCAGCTGCGGCATTTGCTGAACCTGTATCAAGGCGAACTTCCCTTGGCTCTGGCGGCCTATAACGCCGGGGTCCACCGGGTCAAGGGCCACAAGGTTCCGCGCATTCGAGAAACCCGTGCCTACGTCAGGAGAGTGCTGCAGTACTACGAGGTATTTCGTTCTCACCCGCAACCTTCTCTCAAGAATAAGAACAAATAGGGTTAGTCCAGGAACTTCGAAATTCGCGTCGCGCCAGTCCCGCTTGGCGTCTCTGCGGTTTCGCCATGAACTTTCGTGAATGAAGCTCCCCGCAGCAGCCTACTCCGCCGAAGCAGTCGCTTCGGCTGTGAAGGCCGGAAGCTACGGGGTATTCAGCGAAGGAGAATAATGTGGGCGAAGGGGAAAGAGGGCTTGACCTGTCGGGAACTGCTCTGCGACAAGAGAGAAACTTTGATCGAGGAGGAGTGCGGCGATGAATCGGCATATCAACCAACGAATGGCCGGATTGGCCCATTCGGAGATTCGAGCGATGACCCAGGCCTGTATTGAGGCGAAAGGCCTCAACATGGCGCAAGGGGTCTGTGACACGCCTGTTCCACCGACAGTGCTTCGAGCTGCGGCACAGGCGATGGAGCAGGGGAAGAATGTCTATTCGCGATTCGATGGATTGCCAGAACTGCGGCAGGCGATCGCCAAGAAGCTCGCGCTGTACAACGGCATCGTGGCTGATCCGGAAACGGACGTGACAGTCAGTGCGGGAGCCACCGGGGCCTTTCATTGCGCCTGCCTGGCGCTGCTCGATCCCGGTGACGAGGTTGTCCTCTTCGAGCCCTACTATCAGTATCACATCAGCGCGCTGCTCGCGGTTGAGGCGGTTCCGGTGGCGGTGAAGATGCGAGCCCCCGATTGGAAATTTTCCGGAACCGATATCGAGCGCGTCATCACGCCTCGAACCAGGGCGATCATCGTGAATTCGCCCAGCAATCCTTCAGGGAAAGTATTCAGCCAGCAAGAACTGGAGAACATTGCGGCGATCGCGCAACAGCACGACCTGTTTGTGTTTACCGATGAAATCTACGAATACTTTCTCTATGACGGGCGTACCCATGTGAGCCTTGCAACTCTGCCTGGCATGGCCGACCGCACGATTACCCTCGGCGGCTACTCCAAAACTTTTAGCATCACCGGCTGGCGCATCGGCTACAGTGTCGCTGCAGCGCGGTGGGCTCAGGCGATCGGCGCCATGAACGATCTGCTCTATGTCTGTGCTCCGACGCCGTTGCAGGCTGGGGTGGCGGTAGGGATACAGGAACTCCCGGACTCGTTCTATCGCGACCTGGCGCGCGACTATCAACGGAAATGCGATCGGTTCTGTCAGGCCTTGGCGAAGGCCGGTCTGGCGCCGTCGATTCCGCAAGGCGCATACTACGTGCTGGCCGATGCGTCACGCCTGCCCGGCACAACGGGAAAAGCGCGGGCGATGTTTCTTCTCGAGACGATTGGCTTAGCCGGCGTGCCGGGGGAAGCCTTCTTCTCCGGGCCTGAGGGGAAACAGTTCATCCGATTCAGCTATGCGAAAATCGATTCCGATATCGACGACGCCTGTGGACGGCTTGCGCGGCTTGCCTAACAGGGCATGCTTGCAGAGGATCTCATTTCTGTTCTGGTTGCGAGCGGGCGTGTAAGGCATGGGTCTGGAGGTTGGCACGCAATTCTTTTTTGGATGTGTGGGCGACCGCGATGACGCCGTGGAACTTCGGTATCGGCTGATTGAAGACGAAGGGGTTTCCCAGCGCGTCGCAAATGAAACCGCCGCTTTCTTCAACGAGCAACACCCCGGCTGCTAGATCCCATTCGTTCTCCGGCTCGATGGTGAAGGCCGCCTGGACGCGACCGGCGGCGACCAGGGCCAGTGCGTTGGCGATGGAATACATAGGGCGGCACTGAGTGGTCTCGTCGAGCCCCGACCATCGGCCGATCCGGAGTTCCCACGCACTGACCATGATGATGGGATTGAGGTCATGAGCGGGCGAGAGGGTGACGCGCGCGCCGTTTAAGAATAGTCCGCCGCTACGGACTGCCGTGAAAAGTTCGTTGGTCGAGGGATTGAGAATTGCGGCAACAATCGGTGCGCCTCGTTCAATCAACGCGGCAGAAATGCAGAACTCCGGCAGCCGATTGACTAAGGCCTTTGTGCCGTCAATGGGGTCCACAATCCAGACTCGCCGGTTGGTGAGTCGAGCCGGATCGTCGGGGGATTCTTCCGAGAGCCATCCATCCTGCGGAAACTCCAGGCGCTGCATCTCGTGGAGGATACGATTGACCTCGTGATCCACGGTGGTGACCGGCGAGCGGTCCGGTTTCGTCTGCACTTCGAACCCAGCCGCGATCAGTTCACGCACCCTTGCGCCGGCTTTCTGAACCGCTTCGACCAGCATGGCCAATTCTCGTTCCATGTTGCATGCCTCGTAGAATGGAACAGGCAGAGTAGCAGGTCTTGCAGGCTCGGCAAAGTGGAAAGACGGTATCCTGGGGGCCAGCGAAACGGACCTCTTGACCATCGCGGAGAACCTGCGTACAAGCAGGGGGTCCTACGAGGTCTCTACCCATGAAGCTTGTCCAGAAACGATCCAGAAAGACGGGGCTCCCCCCTGGCACGCTTGTCCATATCGGCGAGAATAAACAGGCCAAGGTCACGATTATGGCCTTCAACTACGCGGGCAACCGCTGCGATGAACGCCAGGATCTGTCGGTCGACGAGCTTGCGCCACCGAACGATGAGTCCATCACCTGGGTGGATGTCGGGGGCGTCCACAAGATGGATATTCTTGAATCGTTCGGGAAACAGTTCAAGCTCCATCCCCTTCTCCTCGAAGACATTGCCAACACCGATCAGCGGCCGAAGCTCGACGACTATGAGACCTGCTTATTCCTTGTCATGAAAATGCTCTCGGTCACCGATCGACAGGAGATCGTCGTTGAACAGGTGAGCTTGGTTCTCGGACCGAACTTCGTCCTGTCCTTTCAGGAAAACGGGGCCGACGTGTTTACCTCGGTACGGGATCGACTTCGTGGGGGCAAGGGACGCTTGCGGCAGTCCGGGGCCGACTACCTGCTTCATGCGCTGGTCGACGCCATTGTCGATCGATACTTCGAGGTGCTGGAAGTGTTAGGCGAGAAAATCGAAGCACTGCAAGATCTGGTGGTCAGTCATCCTAAGCCGGAGACGCTGCGCCAGATTCATGCCCTCAAACGGCAATTGATGTTTCTGCGGCGGGCTGTATGGCCCCTCCGTGAAGCGGCGAACAATCTCTCCCGATCGGAAAGCCCCTTCTTGCAGGAGTCGACCAAGATATTTTTCCGCGATGCGTATGATCACGTGGTTCAAATCGTGGACACCATCGAGACGCTTCGCGAAATGGTCTCAGCTGGCCTCGATATCTATCTGTCGAGCATCACCTATCGGTCGAATGCAGTCATGAAGGTGCTGACGATCATTACGACGATCTTCATGCCTCTGACCTTCATCGTTGGCATCTACGGGATGAACTTCGAGCACATGCCCGAACTGAAGTGGGAATGGGGTTACCCGCTGGTCCTCGGGCTGATGGTGGCGATCGTAATCGCCATGCTGGGATTTTTCAAAAGTAAGAAGTGGATCTAGGAGCCTGGCCAGGCTAAAAGAGGAAGTGATGAGGAGACGACGATTGCTCACCTTCACGATCGGCTGGCTGGTGCTGGGCGGGCTGTTCCAAGCGGTCTGTGGCATTGCAGAGGCGCAAGCGGGCACACAAGGAGTGTTGGCCAATCAGTCTGGCGCCACCCAGAACCAGGGTAAAGCTCTGCCCGCAGCCCAGCGGTTTGTCATCCTGCCGGCCTTTAACAACGAGGCGGTGTTGGATAAAGAAACCGGCTTGGTCTGGGAGAGATCACCACAGCCGACGAGCGCCAGATGGATCGCGGCCCGCCGGACTTGCATGGAGAAGAATGTCGGAGGGCAGAAAGGCTGGCGGCTGCCGTCCCTCCAAGAGCTGACGAGTCTGGTGGATCCCTCTATCGCTCCGCCTGGCCCGACTCTGCCGCCTGGCCATCCGTTTCTGACTGTCCAATCGACCGTTTATTGGTCGGCGACCAGGGTCGATGAGGATGCCAAGGGTTCGTGGGCTGTGCATTTCGGTTTGGGCGGCGGCTCGACCTTCATCAATTGGGCCCACAGCGTGCAATCCTGGTGCGTGCGTGATGGCACGAATGTAGATCAGCCTTGAGATTTCGGTGATCGGAACGAAAAGGAGAGAGTTTATTCCGAGATCTCGATGTGATCGACGTAGTAGGCAGTCTCTCCAAAGCAAGTGGTGGGGAGATAACGAAACTCTTTGTAGTGCAGGACTAATCGTTTTCCCATGGCCTGCGTGAGCTGTGATGCCACTTTCGCGTCCGAGACTGAAAAGCTCCACAGCACCGGGGCCACACCCGGCACCGTCGTCATAGCCATTTCCCCTTCGTACGTCTTGCAGATCCAGCCCTTGTGGGAAAATTTCTGAATATAGCCGGCTCGATTTCCGTCGGAGTAGCTGTAGTTGAAGGCGACGAGTAGGTACCCCGCGCCGATGAAGAACAGGAACAGCACGAACAGCTTTATCATCAAGCTCCTCCTGGATTCCGGCTAAGATCCGTGAATAACCACGGAACCTCAGTCTTTCGTCGGGCCTCGTAGGAGGTAATGGTCGTCTCGTGTTGTAACGTCAATCCGATGGCGTCGAGACCCCGATACAAGCAATCTTTTCTAAAGGGGTCGATCTCGAAGCAAGCGCTGGTACCGTTCGGGCTGATCACCGCCTGGTTTCCGAGGTCCACGGTCAGCTGGTATCCGGGCGTCGCCAGGACGTTTTGCATCATGGCCAGGACTTCGTCGGCTTTCAACACGACGGGCAGCATGCCGTTTTGGAAGCAATTGTTGTAGAAGATGTCGGCGAAGCTCGATGCGATGATACAACGGAAGCCTTGGTCGAGGAGCGCCCAGGGGGCATGTTCACGCGACGATCCGCAGCCGAAGTTATCGCGCGTCAACAGAATTGTCGCGCCCTGAAATCGTGGTTGATTCAAAAAGAACGATGGATCCTGTGACCCGTCCTTCTGCTTGCGCCAATCATAAAACAACCCTTCCCGAAGCCCGGTCCGCTTGATCGTCTTCAGAAATTGCTTCGGGATGATTTGATCTGTATCGACATTGACCCGGTCTAACGGGGCAACTAATCCCGTGAGCGTCGTGAAAGATTCCATAACATTCCTCGTGAGACGTAACACGTGAGGCGTAAGGCGTGGGGGATCTGTTGCAATCCGTTCGTCGATCCCCTCACGCCCAATTCCTGATATCCACGAAATGGCCTTCGACGGCCGCAGCGACGGCCATGGCCGGTGACACAAGATGGGTCCGGCCTCCGGCCCCCTGGCGCCCTTCGAAATTTCGATTGCTGGTCGAGGCGCAGCGCTCTCCTGGCTGAAGCACGTCGGCATTCATCGCCAGGCACATACTGCAGCCTGCTTCCCGCCACTCGAACCCCGCCTCTTTGAACAGGAGGTCGAGCCCTTCCTGTTCGGCCTGCTGTTTTACGAGGCCGGAACCGGGCACGACCATCGCGTGAACGGTCTTCGCGACATGTCTGCCCTTCGCCAAGCTCGCGGCCAGACGGAGATCTTCGATGCGTGCATTCGTGCAGGATCCGATGAAGACCTTGTCGATGGCAATATCGGTCATGAGCATGTTCGGAATGAGGCCCATGTATTCCAACGCCCGCTCTGTAGCCTGGCGTTGGTTCTCGTCGGTGATCGTACGAGGGTCCGGTACTCGCTGATCGATGCCGGTCACCATACCGGGGCTCGTGCCCCAGCTGACTTGCGGCGCGATGTCCTCGGCCCGCATCGTGACGGTCACATCGTATGTCGCGTTCACATCGGTCTTGAGCTGTTGCCAGGCCTGTATGGCCCGCTCGAACAGCTCTCCTTTCGGAGCCAACGGGCGCCCTTTGATATAGGCAATGGTGCTCTCGTCCGGCGCCACCATCCCGGCCCGCGCGCCGGCCTCGATTGACATGTTGCAGAGCGTCATGCGTCCTTCCATGCTGAGGGAACGGATCGCCGAGCCTGTGTACTCGATGACATAGCCGGTTCCGCCGGCTGTGCCGATCTTGCCGATGATGGCCAGAATCACGTCCTTGGCTGAGCAGAGAGCCGGCAGCACTCCGTCGACACGGACCTCCATGGTCTTGGGCCGTTTTTGCACCAAACATTGGGTAGCCAGTACGTGCTCCACTTCGCTGGTGCCGATGCCGAAGGCCAGCGCGCCGAACGCCCCATGGGTCGACGTATGTGAATCGCCACACACAATGGTCGTCCCCGGCAGGGTAAAGCCCTGTTCGGGCCCGATCACATGCACCACGCCTTGGCGGATGTCGTTCATGCCAAAGATTGTGATGCCGAAGTCGCGGCAATTTTCCTCCAGCGTCCTAATTTGTATCGCACTGAGGGGATCGGCAATGCCCAGGGTCCGGTCGGTGGTCGGCACGTTGTGATCCGGCACCGCCAACGTAGCGCCAGGGCGTCGAGGCCTGCGGCCCGAGAGCTTGAGCCCTTCAAACGCCTGCGGCGACGTGACTTCGTGGACCAGTTGACGGTCGATATAGAGCAGGGTGGTTCCGTCCGGTTCCGCGCGGACGACGTGAGACTCCCAGATTTTGTTGAAGAGGGTCTGAGCGGCCATACATACTCCTCAATGATCGGTCTCTTCGGATGGTATTTCCGAGAGGATGCACATTATACAGAGTCCTCCTAGGGTCTGCACAAGAGCCTTCACCATATTCTTGCGTTGACCGAACGGACGTGGTACACCGCCTGGCCGGATGCTTAGAAACAGTCCGCCGGCACGGAGAAGGCTGAGGTCAAGATTGAGCGAAGATCAGACTCTCCCTATCTCAGCCTCGACCTGGATCTTAACCTTCTGGAGAGCTGTGTACCGTGACCTCCCAGATATGGGCTGATCCTGCCATCGTGGAGTGGTCGCAACTGCTCCTCAACAGTTTCCGTCATTGGACCGGGCGTGACCTGCTCGAACGAGTGGGTGATCAGGATTATCAGGCCCACGCGCTCTTCCAGTCTCCCTTTGCCGTCGTGTCCCACGGGATAGAAGAGGATCCGCTCCTCAATTACGGCAATCAAGTCACGTTGGAGCTATGGGAGCTGACCTGGGAACAGCTCGTGAAGACACCGTCACGGCTCACGGCTGAACCGGTCAATCGAGCTGAGCGGGAATGGATGCTGGAACAAGCCAGAACCAGCGGCTATCTCGATACCTATCGAGGCGTGAGAATTACTTCAACAGGACGCCGTTTTCTCGTCGAGAACGCTCTCATCTGGAATGTCATGAATGCAGGGGGACAGAGAGTCGGGCAGGCGGCGACCTTTGCGCAATGGACCTGGTTGACCTAGCAGGAGCTGAAAAAGTCGTTCTTCTCACCCGCCAACCCCGGCGCGCCGAGACGCGCCTCTTCCCATTCTTCGTTCTCGCATCGCTCAGAGGCTCAACGCTGAGATAAGCTTCCTCGGAGATCGGAAACACGTGAAGGGCTTTTCCGTTTGCCAAGATCCATTGTAGGGGCGAACGGCCCCACGAAGTGCGGGACGTACCTCCTCGCCTCTTTGCTCGCTGCGGCCTTGCTGGACAGCCTTTTGAGCATCCTGCGAAGCGTATTTTTATTATCTAAGACGTACAGACCAGTAAAAGTCTGGCATGCCCACAGAGGTTTTCCTCAGACGGCTAGAAAGGGAAATAGATCTCAAATCCTGCATAAGCCCCACTGTGGAACGTCGTGTTGTGCTGGTACCCACCCCGGACAAGTAAAAACACTTTGCTGACTTGAACTTCAGCGACGGGCCCCGTCATGACCCCTCGGAAACCGGCATTACCCATTCCTGTCACATCCCAGCCGAGATACGTCGCGCAACAGCTCTTCTCGGGCTTATAGGCCAGCACTTTCCCGCGTAGCCGGCTCCAGAAGAAATTGTCGAGGTCAGCGTACGACCCTATGGCGTGGAGGTTCCATTTTTCCTGCCAATAGAGCGCTTCAAGTTGTCCGTACACGCCGGCCTGATGGGCGATCGTGCTACTCGCGTTCAGCCGCTGTTCTTCTATTCTGCGCAGCTGAGGGCCGGCAAGGGCGGAGAGCGTCCAGCCGCCGAGCGTTGTGGAGATGCCGAGCGACGGGACAATAGACTGGATGTTGGCATCCAGGAGTTGCCCATTGGACTTAAAACTATAGCTGAGTCCGGAAGTCATAGCCTGAACAAACAAACCGGATCCTGGTGAATTCCCCAAGATCGGGGTCCGGACGCCGAGGTAGCCAAAGTATTGGTTCTTATTGTCGATCTGAAATCCCGTGAAGACATCTCCCGCCTCGCTCACGAGAGGCAAGCATGTCAGGATACATCCCGCTAGGACTAGTCGCGTAAGTCTCGCTATCGTTCTCAGGCGCATCAACCGACGGGCAGGCCGTACATCAGCTGAAAGAACATGGCTGTCCTCGTCCATAGGGGCTCCCTCGTGAAGATACGATGATCCCATCGTACACCCTGACTCCTGGTTAAGCCGAGCGTTAGTGCGCATAGTGCAAGCGACGCCACTGTTCCTCACCGGACTCGATACTCACCACCTGGAAGTGCACGAGTGTTTTCCTCCGTTTGCGGACCATCCCCACAGGACTGACTTTCAGCGTGATTCCGGGAAGCTCCAGCAGGGCGCCGACCAGCGAGTCTTGCGGGGCTCCGGAAAAGAGGGCGCTGACGCCCGTGAAAGACATGTCTTCTACGTGGCCTTGCCAGACCGATGACGGCGCGGTGATTCGACACTGGGTTCCTCCCGTGACGCGAATCATGCTCCGGCGATTCCAGGTGAGGGGACGCCATGGGATGGTCAAAGCCTGGAGGAGAGAACGGAGGCTGCTGCCGATTCCTGGTTGGATACGGTAGCCGTCTTCCCATGGAATGGGATCCCCATACATTTTATCGACCAGAATTTGGCGTGTCTGTTCATCCAGCTCATCGAATTGGAGGCCCACGTCAATCCCGCCTGACGGATTCGGTTCCTGTCGGACGATGCGGGCGGTGACTGTGACCAGTAGGCCTCGTGATGAAGTCAGTGCGAACTTGACGGTCTCCTGCAGCGTAAAGATGGGTTGGTCCACGTTCACCGCAGCTCCCTGCTCGTTCACGTCGATGACGCGTGCCGAGACTCCTTCTCCGTCCACGAACAGCCCGCCCGCAAAATCGCGTTTGAGCCGGAACCCCTGCCGCCCCTGGGCTTGTTCGCTGGCGACGAACAGGGCGATGGTGAGGAGGAGGAGGTTGGCGCTTCCCCAAAAGAGGCTAACCGGCAAGCCTGGATCGCCGACGCCTTGCGACCAATGCTGGACGCCTAAGGCCAAACCGATGACGAGCAGGCCGAATGTAATCAGATGAGGCCAGGCCAAGGACAATTCGGTCGTGGAGCTCTTCTTCACCCGTTGCCCTTTCGGTGTCACTTCGAACGGCCGTTCTTTGCGAGGCGCAGCCAGCGCCTTGAGGGCCACGAGACTGAGGGAAAAACACATGGCGATCTCATACACGTCTGACCAGAAGGGATTGCGCGATCCCCGGCTGACCGGTCGCATCACGAGTGCGGAGGCGAGAAAGAACGAGAAGAAGAAGTTGCTCAGGGCCAGCATGTCGGCTTTCAACGGTGACGTCGAAAAGAGCAGGCTCGCCAACGGTGCGAGGAGACAAATTAAGCGCGGGAGACCAAAGAAGAAATAGAAGATCGACCCGAAGTAGTCGATCCGCTGTGCCAGGCTCAGTCCGCGCTTGGTTAGCGGATTATCCCGGAGCAAGACCTGAATGCATCCCATGGCCCAGCGTTTTCGCTGTTTCAAATATCCGTCAAAGGTTTCCGGCATCAGGCCTGCCGACAGCACCTTATTGAGGTAGCAGGAGCGGTAGCCCCTGGCATGCAGATTCATGCTGGTATGAATGTCTTCTGTGATGGTCTGGGTCTGGAATCCCCCGATTTCCATCAAGGGCTTCCGGCGAAGGAGGCCGCCGCTGCCAGCAAAGAAAGCGCTGTTGTGGGTATCACGGCCGGCTTGGAGCGAACGGAAGAAGAGCGCCTGTTCGTTCTTCACCTCCTCGCCGACGCGCAGGTTCCGCTGGAAAATATCCGGATTGTAGAAGTGATGCGGCGTTTGCACGATTGCGACCTTCGGATCGTCGAAAAACCCGACGGTGTCTTTGAGAAATGTTCGGGCCGGGATGTGATCCACATCGAAGATCGCGACCAACTCCCCGTGGCTGAGCTGGAGAGCATGGTTCAAATTTCCGGCTTTTGCGTGACGAGGTCGGTCCGGGCGCCGGATGTATTCGCAGCCGAGCGAGGCGGCCAATTGCCGGGCCTCATCGCGATGACCGTCATCCAGGACATACAGGGTAAATCGGTCGCGGTGATATTCCTGGGCGAGACAGCTGATCAATGTTTGCCGAAGGATCGAGAGCGGCTCGTCCACGACCGTCACCATGATATCCACGGTAGGATAGGTGGTAATGGGGGCCGGTGTCCGTTCTGTCGGCGACCAGGACTGATAGGTGAAGAAACAGAACTGACAGAGCCCGTAGAGCTCCGCTAGATAGACGACTGATCCGAGGGCCATGGAGGCGAGGTCATCGGTGGGGATGGTGTAGAGCAGACGCCATACCATGTACCGGGCATAGAGAAAGAGGCTGAGCGTCAACATCAGCTTCCGGCCCCGATTCTGTTTGATCAGGAGCCCGATGACGAAAAGCGCCAGGCCTGAAAACCCGAAGGCGATCGGCGTACTGAAGAATGCATCAAGAACCGTCATTGAGCCCCTTCATCCCCCTGTCGTTCTCACGCAGGAAGATCTGTCCCCACCTTTCACGACCGTTCTGGTGAGTCTAAGTCAGGAATGGGACATTGCCCAGACCTACGGTGGGGGGAGTACGTTTGAGGGGGAAGTCCTTGCTCGAGAGGAAGGTGTGCTGGAGCAGGCGGTGAAGCACCTTGAAATCTAATGGCCCCAAAAGCAATGGAAGACAATCAGAGTATGAGGCGGTGGTTACGTCCGGAGATCGAGAGGACTTTGGTGGACGATGGCCCGGAGAATATCGCTGGTTGTCAGAATGCCGATCGGGTGACGGGAACTGTCGAGGATCGGAACTCCACTTACGTGCTCCTCTAGCATGATGTGGGCAATCTCGCGGATTTCCGTCGTCGGGGTGGCGGACAAGATCCGGCTGCTCATCACATGGGCGAGCTTGTACCCGACGGACGGTTCCGGAGAATTGACGGATTCCAGTTCATGCGCATAGGGCAGCAGGTCATGGCTCGATACCATTCCGACCAACGTGCCATGAACCGACATGACAGGAAGATGTTGAATCCCTTTGTGTTTCATGAGACTCCACGCCTCCAGCAACGTACTGTCGGATGGCAACCATGATACGGGGGAAGTCATTAAATCCTGTGCAAGGAGGCCCGGCGAGAGTGCGGGGGCTTGCTGTACCTGTTGCTGGTAGGCCTGTTGAGCCAGACGTGCTGCATGGTCAGCTATCTGGTGCTGCTCTTCTTTCGAACGATCCCGCCTGTCCGCGTCGGCCTGTGTCGCGGGAGGACGTGGAGATACCGGCAGCGTAGGATGCATTTCGACGATGCTATCGACCGTGCGTATAATTGGCATGGCTGACCTCGTGTCGTCTGTATCGGAGGCTAGCGGTAAGTACTTAAGCCCGAATGGCCTAGCCTGAACCTCAACCTTCCGACCGCACTAGTGGGCAGCAAGGAACTGAAACCGCGGACAAGGACGACCATCAACGATTACTGTTTCCAGGAACATCGCCGTCGGTCTGATCCATAGACCACGGTCGCCGTAGAGCGCCCGATAGACCACATATTCCTCTTCCGTTTCTGAGTGACGAGCCACTCCCAGCACCTCATATTCGTGGCCCTTATAGTGCCGATAGCGGCCAGGTTGCACCATCGTGTATCCTTCTCTCCCGGACTGCATACTATAAAGGGAACGAACGATGCAATCACAGAGTCAGGTTTCGATAGGTAAGACCCATGATGTCATTGTCATCGGCGGTGGATCAGCGGGCTATGCCGCCGCACGGACTGCGCGCGATGCAGGCGCCGACGTGGCGATTGTGGATCATGGCCCGCTCGGGGGGCTCTGTATCCTGCGTGGTTGCATGCCGACCAAGGCTATCCTTCGTTCTGCCGAAGTCGCAGCCCTGTTCAGGCGAGCGAAGGAGTTTGGACTCTCTCCAGTTTCGGTCCAGGCCGATCTGTCGGCAATCGTGGATCGGAAGGATCGGCTGGTTCGCGAGTTTGCCGACTACCGTATTCAGCAGCTTCAAGACCCGCGGCTCACGCTCTATCAATCGCGAGCGGTCTTCCGGTCGCCCCACGAGATCACCGCCGGAGACACCATCTTGTCGGCGGGCTCGTTCATCTTGGCCACAGGGTCGAGGCCCAATGAGGTTCCGGTTCCTGGCTTGGCTGAAGCTGAATATTTCATGAGCGACACGATCCTGGATCTTCGCACTCAACCGGGCAGATTGATCGTCCTGGGCGGTGGGGCTGTCGCCCTTGAACTCGGCCAATTTTTTGCTCGACTTGGAACGAAGGTCACGATTCTTCAACGGGGCCGTACGCTGCTTTCTGAGATGGACGAGGATGTCGGACGCGCCCTTGAAACTGCCTTGATCGGCGAGGGTATCGAAATCATCACAGATGTGCAGTTGCTGCACGTGACTCATGATGCGACAGGGAAGACGGTGCGGGCGATGAAAGACGGACGTGAACGGTCCTACGTAAGCGAGGAGATTCTCCAGGCCTTAGGCCGACGGCCCAATATCGAAGGGCTTCGCCTCGATCTAGCGGAAGTGGCAGTTGCCGACGGGCGGATTGTGGTCGATGGCACCATGCGCACGTCGCAAGCACATATTTATGCCGTGGGTGACGTGAACGATGTCTCGCCCATTGTCCATCTCGCCATCCAGCAGGGAGAGATTGCGGGGTACAACGCGACTCATGCAGATCAACCGGCGAAGACAATCGATCATCGGCTGGATACGGAAGTGGTCTTTACTGATCCGCAGGTCGCAGTTCTGGGACTCAATGAATCTCGTGCGAAGGCCGACAGGACTCCCTATCTCACAGCCTCCTATCCTTTCGTCGACCATGGCAAGGCGCTCTGTCTTGGCGCGACGCAGGGGTTTGTGAAGTTGCTTGCAGCGCCTCAGACCGGTGAGATTCTTGGTGCGCAGATCGTCGGCCCGGAGGCGGGCGAACTGATCCACGAACTGATCGCAGTGATGTATTACCACGGGACCGCAGCCGATCTATTGCGCATGCCGCATTATCATCCCACGCTGGCAGAAATCGTGACTTATCCTGCGGAATCCATTGTCGAACGGTTGGGTGCATGAGGAAGAGGCTGGATGGCCATAAGAATCTTTCGCGCGAAGCGTAGTTGAACCGGCAACGTTATCCAGTGTAGCGTACTCCGAATCTATTATGGCGATGCACAAGGCTCCGGCCTCCATTAACTTGCGGACGAAAGGGATGATCGCGCGATTCGTAGGAATCGTGGCGATCGCGCTCGGATTTGTCGTCGGGATCTATGGGCTGGAAGATACAGGTGGGCCGTTGATGAAGACGGCATTGGGCTTGCTGGTCACCGGCATGTTGGCTCAAGGTTATGCGCTCTATTGTTCTGTGAAGCGCATGCATAAGTTCAAGGACCAGCCCAAGTCATGAGGCGAGTGCGTCAGACCTTGCTCACGGTCGTGATGTTCCTCCTCACAGGGGGGATGCTCGCTTGCGGAGGTCCGTGGCGAGACGGTTATTTCAAAAGTGGTGTGGATTGGCTCACCCAAGATGAAGTGACTGAGAAGTTCGGGCCGCCCCATACGGCCAAGACACCGGTTCTCGGGGGGGATTCGGTTTGGACCTATCGCGTCCCGATCAGTGACAAAGAATTGGCCTCGGTGGGCCTGTCCCACCTGACCGACAAGGCGCAGCTAGCGGCTGCATCAATCGTCGATGGCCCCAAGGCCATGTTGTATTGCTACCGCTATACCCTGGTCTTTAATGAACAGAAGATCCTGAAACAGTGGAAACGCGAAGAATGTGTGCCGGGAACCCATGATACGCTCAACGCCAATAAATAGTCTGACGTGGTAATCCATACCTGCTCGGTTTCTGCACATCGATAGTTCGACTGAGCTTGACGGGCGTCTCCTTGCTTACTACCCCTCGCCCAACCTCATTCTACTTCCGCAAACCATCATGAGTAATACAGGCTAATTCTTGACAGGTTTAAAAAAGGGGCGCAGGCTGTCCTTTCCTTGTGAAGGAACCGTCACTACTCACTATTATCTATTCCGGGAGGTGTCCAATGCAGAAACTGATCGTCATCGGGTTTGCAGCATTATGTCTGATTGGAACCAGCTCGCTGGCCCTGGCTGACGAAGCCATGAAGAGCGAGATTGGTGGTATGAAAGATGAGATGAAGGCAGAGAAAAACGAGATGAAGAGCGATATGAAGGCCAAGAAGGAAGAGATGAAGGGCAAGATGAAAGCCCGCAAAGGCGCGATTAAGGCGAAGCGCCATGAAATGAGGGAGAAGATGAAGGCGCATAAAGTCGCTGGAAAAGCCAAGGTTGGAGAAGCGAAGGACACCGCTCGGTCGATGGAGCAAGACATAAAAGCGACAGTTCCTGCCGCCCCTACTTCTGTTACCGCTCCATAAGTTTTCGCAGTCGCATCAGTATGCAGGCCCTCAGGAGGAAAGACCTCCTGAGGGCCGTTCTTCTATGGAGAGAACCTCTCGGACCAATTGCTTCTTGATGATATCCCTTGGCTTGTTCCCCCGTGGGCCTTTTGCTAGGATGCGACGGCCTGAACATCCATATCACGGGTTCCTGCATGAAGGTCGCTACGTTCAACGTCAACTCTCTCCGCAAACGTTTGCCGATCGTGCTCGATTGGCTAGCCCAACAGAAGCCCGATGTGCTTTGTCTTCAAGAAACCAAAGTCCAGGACAGCGAGTTTCCGCTGCTGGCGCTGGCGGAATCAGGATATGAAATCACCTACAGAGGAATGAAGTCGTATAACGGCGTCGCGATATTGAGCCGTGAGAAGCCGGACGCAGTGGCCTACGGGTTTGACGATGGGGGCGACTCGGAGGACGCACGGCTCTTGCGCGTGGTGATCAAGGGGATTCCCATTGTGAATACCTACGTGCCACAGGGCTTCGAAATCGACTCACCCAAGTATCAATACAAGCTTGGCTGGTACGATCGACTCCGCAGGTATTTTGAGAAGCATCTGTCGCCGAACAAACCGGCTATCTGGTGTGGCGACATGAATGTCGCTCCGCGACCGATGGACGTACACAGTCCCGAAAAACATCTCAAGCATGTCTGTTATCACGCAGATGCGCGCCGGGTGTATGAAAGCACATTGGCGTGGGGATTTCAGGATATGTTCGTGAAACTCTATCCGGACCGGCAGCAATATACGTTTTGGGATTACCGAGCGCCTGGCTCGCTGGAAGCGAATAGAGGCTGGCGCATCGACCATATTTTGGCGACGGCCCCGCTGGCAAAGCACTGTGTCAAGGTAGAGGTGGACGTCGGGCCGCGGCGAGCGAAAGACCCCTCAGATCACACATTCTTATGGGCGGAGTTTTCGGTCTAACCACAAACGCAACGTCCACATCTGCCCAATTCGGTCGGCTCGGTAAGTCATCCGCGCCAACCGAACTGGCTCACGATCTGAAAAGAACCGTTAAGCGGCATTCAGGATCCGCTGCTTCGTCTGCAACGGGGTCACGCGATTCTGTGCAATCAACGGATCGAGGACCAGTCCGCAATTGATACAGCGGAGGACGATTGCTTCCTGCGAATACTCAGGTCTCCACTCTTTTACCATCAGTCCTTTGCATTTTTGACAGGTCATCGTACTCACCTCCAGCTTTCATGTGTTCCAGCGCCGACAAGTCG